>JBAUFS010000128.1:0-3518 GCA_049679255.1 Candidatus Rhabdochlamydia sp. | reverse complement strand
TATGTGTCGCCTATAGATTTTGAGGCTGCATGGAATTGTACAGTTGAGAGAGTGATATAAAAAGAAAAGTTTTAATGAAGATATCGCAAGCGAGCCCTGCATAGCTCGCGGAGACGATACGAATGGAGATGAAAAATTTATGTTCTAAGTGTCTAAAAAATGGTTGCAATATCACCGTAAAGATAAGTGTTTTTTCGAATTTGAAGAGAAAATAAAAGAACGAAAAAGCGCCATAGATAAGAAAACCCCAATAGACATGGATCATTGGTGTGTAACCATGTTCAATTCTGATACAAGTGGTATTTTGGAGCCTTGCCCTCCTTGCACTTGGATGGGGCATGCACTGCTTATAGTGGAAACAATTGAGGAAGGAAACTATTTTGCAAGACAGATAGATCTAGTAAAAAACGGAAAAGGAGATGCAAACATTAGATGTTTCGAACTTTTTCAACCTGAGATAAAAGGATATATAAAAGACTATGCAAAATCTGAGACTCATAGAAGACCTAAAGAAGACATTCAAAGAATTATAGATCGAACCTACAAAGATATTTGTAATCAAAAAGAAGGCAAGCCTAGTGTAATTTTCGCACTTGATAGTGGTAAGATGAAGGAAAGCTTAGCAATTTTGAGTTATGGAAACTATGCAGGAAATTTACCTTTAACTAGCCTAGTTCAGCAAAGAAACAGAATGAATAGAAGGGCTCTTTCACAAGAGCAATTAGATATTTATAATTGTATATACTATGTGGTTAACAAGCTTTATCTGGCAAAAATAAAAGATCCTTTAGTATCTAGATATGTACTAAGTAAAATGTTTTGGCCAACGCCAGTGCTTTATGCAGGATCAAAGCTTAAAGCAATAGGGCAGGAAGTAAGCTTGATAGCTTCCTATTCTGCACTATTTTCTACAGGTCCTTCTTTTATAGGGTTTGTTCTCGCTGGCCCTATCGGGGCTTCATTCGGCTTGGGAGTAGGTTGTACTCTTGCTCTAAGAGATATTTTCTCTGCATATAAAGCAGATGCAGATCAACTGCAAGAACAAAAATCAGAAACAAAAAAGGAAGAGAAAAAAATATGACTATAAATATAAAAACTGCTCTGTATCAAGCACAAACCTATCAGGAGCTGGTCCCTATTGCTAAAGAACTATGTGCAGGACTTTCTTGCTGGGGATATCAATACGCTACTGTTACAGCCCAATCACTAATATATCAAGGTACGATAGCCGTCGGTGCTATAGCTGAAAAAGCCATGAAAATTAGACAAAGAATGGAACAAAATGTGATCAAGTTTACTCCAGAGGAGAAGAATAATGTTATTTTGTTGTCTAGGGAAATTTCCCGTTTATATGGTGAAGATACAGTCAATTGTGAGCGAGCAGATAAACGGACAACTCTATGTAAATTGATTATGAGCATTATTTTTTGGGTAAATCATCAATCTAAATGGAATAACAATAGAAATGGTCCTTCTTATAAGGAACAACTCCAGCAACCCTTATCGATTAATTTAAAAACGGCTGTGAATAAAGCACAAAACTATCAAGAACTTCTCCCTATTGCTAATGAACTACACGCTGGACTTTCTTGGTGGGGATATCAATATGCTCATGTACCAACCTCTACATCCATCGATAAAGAAGTGATCTATACAGGAAGAATTGCAACTGGCGCTATAGCTAAAAAAGCTTTGAAAATTAGACAAGAAATGAAAAAAAACAAAATGGGATTTACAGAAAACGAAGCAGATAGCGTCCTTCCATTTTGTAAGAAAATTTACTGTTTATATGTTGAAGATAAGAGTCTTTGTAACCAAGCAAACCAGTTAACAGCCATATTTAGATCGGTTGTACGAGTGATTTTTTGGGCAGATCATCAATCCAGATGGCGTGCTGTTTGGGATCATAGCAACAAAGTTGAGACTTATCCGGAAATCATATGTGAAGATCTACCTGGATCTATAGCAGGAAGACCTGTTAAAGGAGAATGGTCAGGAGATTTCATACAGAGGGTAATGGACTGGGAAGACCAAGGAGCCACATACATCCCATTTCCTAATGGAACTTGATTGGTGCAAACATTAATACCTTACGTCACAAGAAATTTTCTTTTACACTTAATGCATTACAAACTTATGGGGCCTCTAGAGACCCCGAAGCAAAATTTATCTACGAAGCAACCAATCTGTAACACGTGAAATTGAAGAATTCTCATTTCCGTAAGAATATTTTGATTCAATTGATCTATCTGCAGTTCTCTGAAAAGAGCTTTGCGTTCTGTTTGTTGAGGCGTTAACAGCCCTTTCTATGTTTTGTTGTGGAACAAACGGACAATTGTTTATAGCAACTTGCGTTAATGCAGGCGTTACTACTTCTTTAACTGTTGTTAGATTTTTATTTACAAATTCCTTTGCTGCAGCCATCTTGGCTTCTTTTCCAGCATATCTGGCTGCTAATGCATTTTCTTGTCCAGGATTTCCAATAGGGAAGGCCATAATTATCTCCGCATGTAATTTTCATTTCAGATTGACTTCTCAATAAGGTTTAAGAAGATCGCCTTGAATCAAGGCAGATCTTTTATATAACATTTAATCCATTAAAATCTATCTTATTAGATAGAAAATAGTTTATGCGGATAGAATGTTGTTTTTTATATTGGTCTTGATTCCAAAAGTTATTTAAGAAATTACAGCTTTAACTTATGGAGCTTTCTGCGCTCTAATTTTAGAGAAATCAAAACAACTTTTACAATAAAACTGAATTATAGATCTAATTTTTATACAAAATAACATTATCTTGAAAATTTTAATATTGTGTTTGTTAGACTGAGATATTAAACTTAATTTAGATACGTCCATGGTATCTCCTTAACTTACCAAATAGACTCTCCTGGTAGGTAATATTTATTGTTTACCCAGTCCTCATACAGCATGTGGGGACTGGGGTTTTGTTTTCCTGAACCATGAAATTAATGACGGAATTGATACATCGCTTGCATGCGCTCAGCTTCCTCTTCTGTCATACCTTTGCTTCTTCTCTTGTTTTGAATAATAGATAAATATCGAAAAGCATCCATCGTATGAGAAGACCAATCATGGACAGGTCGATCGCTATACACATTTAATCTTTCGTTATAATGTTTATGATAGTTTTCTGCTGCTTTAACGAAGAAGTTGCATTTTTTGCTATCTATCCACAATCTTGGAAATATTCCTCGTGCTAATTCTACGCCTTCGGAAATGGGAAGATTTGGTACGATTTTGAAAGGAATACCTAAATTCTTAGCTATCTCTAATCTGGTTTGTGCTCCTGATCCTAACTCTCGTACTTGAATATCATGGGGAGCGTAATGATCTCCGTAATTCCAGTCATTTTTAGCTGCTTTTTCTTTTACTCGATGAGCAAGTTTTTTTATATTGCAAGAAATTATGCAGCAACTCCCATCATGTGTTTTTTAGATGGCCTTAGAGGATATAGATCATCTAAGCTGTTTACTAGCTCTTTTAACTTTTCCTTG
>JBAUFS010000127.1:0-50061 GCA_049679255.1 Candidatus Rhabdochlamydia sp. | reverse complement strand
CCTTGGGCATTTGCTCCTCCTTTGGTATTTTTTTTGTCTTAAAAACACCATAGAAGTTGCAGCCATCTCTGACCACTTTAAATTTTAATCTATTTGTCGCACTTCTCTATTGAATGGGCCAAATATTTTGTAATGAGTTTTCTTTTATAGAATCAAAAGTTTTATTTTCAATATTGTTAAGCTCAGGGATGAGATAATGCCAAGCGGCTTGTTTAATTTCCCCTTCAATGATTTCTTCGCTTACACAACAATTATCTGAAAGAAGCTCTAAAGAAGCGGCCTGCAACCATTTTAGATCGTTTATAAAAATATTATTAACGAACAGTCTTTCTGAAGCAAATTGTAGCCATTTCATATCATTTAGAGTGAATAAGTGGTGTATGATAATAGTCAAATCACGCTCTATTAAAGGATTTTCTGCTTGCTGTAAAATGATAGGCTCTTGGTCCTGTTCTTTGAATAAAATTTTCCCATATCCTTTCTTTTTAAGAAGCGTAAGTTGTTTAGAACTAAAAAAAGCAGGCGTAAGCTGGCCTTGTTCAACATCACCTGTTTGATTTGCAATGATTATAACATGTTTATGAGTCTCATGAGTGGATATATAATCAATAAATTCTCTTAAGTCAGAAGGAGTATCTATATATCCAAAGTTAAGCGAATGCGCTTTGGTAATATCCTTTGGTTGTAAGCTATCTAATAGCTTGTTATCTTTAATTTGATGGAGAAAAGACGGATTTCCATATCCTAAAGATTTAGGGAGAATAAACATATTAGACACTTGGGGATACACAAAAGAAGTTAATTCTTTAACTATATCAGAATTAGATTCTATGAGCTCTTTATAAGCAAAAAAGGGAGTTTTTATTCTTTGATAAGGGAGAATGTTTTGTGTTTTTACTGGACCTATAAACATAAAATCTGCTGATATATTTTTCTCTAAATCATTAAATCTAATGTGTACTTTGCTTTTATCCTGTAAAAGAGATAAACACTTTTCTTGATCTATGCATCCTTGCAATACCCAGTCAAAAGTTAATGTTGGGCAGATTCTTTGCATTAAAGTGATCACTTTTGCTGCAGAAGTAATATCTTGCTCCTTTTCCACCTTTGTCATGATGCAAATTTGCTTCATATGAGAAGGCCATTCTATATTTTTATAAAGCCTTTTTATCAGACGATTTGCAAGGGGATTATCGCTAGTTTTAGGATGATTTAGAGGGGCGCTAAATCCCATAAAATTAGACAAAGAGTTAATTAAAATCATACTGTTAATCTATATGGGCTAACTTTAGTCCTACAATTCCGATAATGATTAGAGATAAAGAGATTAAGCGTATGATATGGTAGGAATCGCCAAAAAAGATGATCCCACAAATTACTGTACCAGCAGCGCCAATTCCTGCCCATACAGCGTATGCTGTACCAATGGGAATAGTCTTCATTGCCTGAGATACGCAAAAGAAACTAAAAAAAATGAAGATAATGGTAATTAAACTTGGAATCAAACGAGTGAATCCTTGGCTGAACTTCAATGCAATTGTAAAACAAATTTCAAAAAAACCGGCTAATAATAGAAAAAACCAAGCGAGTGACATGTCAGGACCTTAAAAAAAATTAAATTCAAGAATAGCAGTTCTGCAAAAAATAGCAAGAGATCTTAAAATTTAAGCATGTAAATGACATATATCATTCCAAGTGTTTATTACTCGAACGCTATCATCAAAACGTAATAGGGAAATAGAGGCTGTAGTTAGCATAAAAAGGTTTGCTTGATTAGAAGGAACTTGCAACCATTGTGTAAGAAACAAGCGTAAAAAATGACCATGAGAAAAAATTAAGACATTTCCTTGAACGGATTGAATTTTATCTAGAATATGATTAGCTCGATTTTTTACATCTTCAACAGATTCTCCATTAGGAGAGCCATTCATAAAGATATTCCATCCCGGAGCTTTTGTAAGGATTTGTTGTTTTGTCCATCCTTCGTAGAGACCATAATTCCATTCCCTTAAATCAGCATCTATATTTGCAACTTTAGAAAAACCCGCTAATTCGCAAGTCTCTAAAGATCGTTTAAGAGGGCTAGTTAAGATAAGCTCAAACCTTATTCTGGATAATCTTTTTTTAAGAAGCTCTGCTTGTTTACATCCTTGAGTTGTTAAAGGAAGATCGGTAGAACTAGTATGTTGGCCTGTTATAGACCATTTTGTTTGTCCATGACGAACAAGATAAAGATCATTCATGAATGATTTGCCTTTGCTAAAAGTATATCTTCTATTAATGTTTGCCAGATTATGAAATTGACAGCTGTTTTGCAAGAACATAAAGAAATATCTATTACTAACCCAACTTGTTTTGGTCAAGTATTTGCCATTAAATACACGAATTGTTTAGTTTTTTATTCCCTAGATCTAGAAAAGAAAGTGCAAAAGAAATTATCTAGACGATTTTTAAACCAAAGAGAAAAGTGGTTAGGGTGCTTTTATGCTAAAGATATTCTTTGTGGCTGCCAAGTACAATTAACCATTGCTTGGATTAATCAAAAAGCGGGGTATGGGGTGTTTGCTAATCAGGAAATTGCTAGGAATACTTGCATTGGAGAGTATACGGGTTTAATCCGCAAACGCTCTTGGTTTGAAGGAGATAACAATATTTACTGTTTTGAGTATCCCATTTTAGAATATAAGAGAAGCCCTTATGTAATTGATGCACGTTCAATGGGAAATCATACGCGTTTTATCAATCATAGTACAGAACCAAATATAGATTCTGCTTTAGCTTATTATCAAGAAAAACGGCACATCATTCTCTATGCAAACAAAGATATACACAAGGGCTCACAACTATGTTACGATTATGGCCCAAATTATTGGAAAAATAGGGGGCCTTTTATACAATTTTAATTGTTAATACCTAGCAACTGCATTTCAAAAATTAAAGCAACATTAGGACCGATATGAGGCTCAAAACCTCTTTCTCCATAAGCTAAATAAGAAGGAATAAATACCTGCCATTTGTCACCGACCTGCATTTTTTGTAGAATTTCTGACCAGCCTAGAATAACTTGATTTAAACCAATTACTAAGGGTTCTTCTCTTTGATGGGAAGAGTCAAACACTTTACCATCAATATAGGAGCCTCGATAATGAATTTTTACAGTATCTAATGCAGTTGGATGAGGGCCCTCTTTTGGAGCCTTTTCTAGTACTTTATATTGAAGTCCGCTATTGAGCGTTACTACGCCCTCTTTATTTTTATTTTCTAATAAAAAGGCTTCGCTTCTCTTTTTATTTTCTTCAGAAAGTTGGGTGAAAAATTCTTTTTGCTTAGCTTGAATTTGCTGTTTAAGAGCTTCTATAATAGAGATAATTTCTTCTTGAGGTAATTGAGGCTCTGCACCTGAGGTGCCATGTTCAATCCCTTCTAGGACATATTTAAAATCCATCTCTCCAAATTGCTGTATTAAATTTTTTCCTGTTTCTAATCCAATGACATAGCTTACTTTTTCTTTCGTCGTCTGCATTGTCAGGTCTCCAATTTTTGCTTTTAGATAAGCGACTATATATAACGGATTTTGAATTGGGGAACAAGAGCTTTTTCTTTTAGGCTTAAGGGACTAGAGCTTTTTTCTTATTAATTTAATGTAAATTTTTGATTATAAATTGTTTTTTTTTAATCTAATTATTGATAAAATGTTCAGAAAGTCTAAAGGAAAGTATGAAGTTTATTATTGATCAAAATATTTGTTTACAATATGTTCTAAAAAAACATTTTCCTAAAAGTTCAAAAACCACTCTGCGTTCTTGGATTCACTCTGGACGGATTTTGATAGATGGTCGTTATGCAACAGACCTTGGTGTAGAACTAGGGCAAGGGCAATGTATTACGATTCGAGACAAGTTTGTTTTTTTAGATGAAGGCATTAAGGTTCTCTATGAGGATGATGCGGTAATTATTGTAGAAAAGCCAGAAGGAATGCTTAGTGTAGCAACTGATTTTGAAACGCAAAACACACTGCAAAATATCTTAAAGTTAAGATTGCGCCGCAAAAATGTCTTTGCTGTCCATCGCCTGGATCGTGAAACATCTGGCGTTATGATGTTTGCTTGCAATGAATCCGCTAAACAATCTCTTAAAACCCAATTCGAAGAGCGCCATATACAAAAAACTTATTATGCTCTAGTAGAAGGAAAGCTTGCAACTCAACAAGGATGCTGGCAAAGCTATTTAAAAGAAGACGAGAAGTATTTCGTTCGCAGCACTTCTCTAGAAAATGGTAAATTAGCCGTTACTGAGTTTGATCAAATATGGAGCAATAAACAGTTCTCGCTTTTACGCTTGAAATTATTAACCGGTAAAAAAAACCAATTGCGCGTGCATTGCTCAGAAGCAGGTCATCCTATTGTAGGGGATAAAAAGTATCGAGCAAATTCAAACCCGCTCAAGAGGATGGCCTTGCATGCTTATTCTCTGACCTTTTTACATCCTGTAAAACAAAAAAAAATGACATTTGTTGCGCCTTTACCTAATAGTTTTTATAAAATTGCGCGCATCAAAAATCTTGGCTTAGAAGTCTAAAAAATTTCAATAGACAATCTAGGTTCTAATAAAATCTTATAATCGACAAAATACAACACATAAATTAATATATATCCTTTTTATTAGTTAATAAGGCTAAAAAATGAAGTACGTTTTGTCTTTAATTTTCTTAAATCTATCCTTGTATGCACAAGTTAGCCACTTAGACTATACAAAGGTCCAAGATCTTTCTATCCCTTCAGCTTTTTTAGATAGAGAAGTGGAAAAGGTGATTTTAAAAAACGGCCTACAAGCATATCTGGTATCGGATCCATTTGTGCAACAATCCGCTGCAGCAGTTGTTGTAGAGACAGGATCTTGGGAGGATCCAGAGAAATACCCAGGTATGGCACATTTTGTAGAACACTTATTATTTATGGGTACAAAAGCTTACCCCAAAGAATCTGAATATTCACAATTCATTAAAGATAATGGGGGATTAGAGAATGCTTTTACCTCAGCAGATAAAACCGTATACATGTTTTCGATCGAGACCGAAGCTTATAAGCCAGCGCTTGATCGCTTTTCTCATTTCTTCATTGATCCTCTATTTTCTACAGACTGCATCAGTCGAGAATTACATGCAGTTGATCAAGAGCATGCAAAAAGTATAGAAAATGATCTAGAGCGCCAATTTATGGTTTTAAAAGAGACAGGAAATCCCAATCATCCTAATCGCAATTTTTCTTGTGGAAATCAAAAAACTTTGTCTAAGATTCCTCTATCTACTTTGCAAGACTGGTATAAAACACACTATAGTGCAAACCGTATGCATCTAGTGATGATTTCTTCTTTACCTATTGCTGAAATGAGAGATTTAGCAATTGCAAAGTTTAATCCTATTGCTACCAATATAGTTCATGAAGATGAAAAAACCTTTCCATCGCTATTTTCTGATGAGCAAAAAGCAAGTAGGATTTTTATTAAGCCGATTAAGGATCTTAAAAAACTTTCCTTAGTATGGGAAATCTCAGCTTCTGCTATTGATCTAGATGAAAAACTTCCAAAGTTTGCTGCTTATATTCTAAATAAGGAAGTAAAGGGGAGCTTACTAGCTAAATTAAAAAAAGAGAACATGGCTGAAAACCTTAGCGTTAATTATGATCGATTGAGTAAAGACCAGTGTATTTTTTCTATTGATGTTTTTTTAACTGAAGGCGGTCTTTTACAAACCGATACAGTTATATCTTATATATTTGCAGCACTGCAACGCTTGAAATTAGATTTACCCAACCACCTATTTGAAGAGTTTAAGATTATATCTACTCAAAGGCATATACATGACTCCATGAGTAATGTTTTTGAAAAAGCTACGGAATTAGCCTCTCATATTATTTATGAAGATTTATCCACTTATCCTAATAAAACCAAGATTCCTTCTTTATTTAATGCTCAGAAGTTTAATAAAAACTTTCTTGATGCTTTAAACCCATCTGATTGTATTTACCTTATCACAGCAGATCCTAATGAAATAGGAGTTATCCTCGATCGAAAAGAGCAATGGACGCAGGTGGAATATAAAGTCGTACCCATCAACTCCAAATGTTTAGAAGAATGGAAAAATGTATCGGTTAATCCTGAAATTACATTACCGGAAGCTAATCCCTATTTACAAGACACGCAAGATAATCCTATTCTTATCTATCAAGATGAGAGTGCTGAGGTGTATTTTAAAAGAACATATTCTTCTTCTAATGGACTCTCTTTTCAATTCAAATCTCCACTATTAGATCAAACTCCGAAATCTGGGGTACTAGCTGAGCTATGGTTATACGCCTTAAATGATTTATTAGTAGATGATTTATGTTTTGCTTCTGATGCAGGAATTGGCATTAATACGAGTATTAATCCTTTATATTTGTATTTTGAGATTGCTGGCTCAAATGAAAAGGCATTGCTTTTGACTAAGAAAATTTTTCAGACTGCAAAACAAGTGGGTGTTTCAGAAGAAAAATTTCAGACATATGTTAGCTCTCTAACTAGTCAATATAAAAATAGCTTTAAAGAATTAGCAGTAGTGCAAGCGCACATGGAAATGGAAAGCATTATTTCTCATAATCCTTGCAATCAACAAAAGCTATTAGCCCTACAAAACATTTCTTGGAAAGAGTTTTTAGACTTTTCAGAAAGTCTTAGTCAATGTCTTTATACAAGAGCTTTTTTATATGTAGATCTTTCTCAAAATCAAGCTATAGAGTTGTTTCAGGAACTCCAAACAATCTTAAACACAAAAGCTTATCCTCTTACTCAGCATATAGAAGCTAAAATGCTTGTTTTATCGGATCTAAATAATCCCGCTAAGCTTGTCCTTAAAACAGAACAAAAAGGGTCAGGTATTGTTGTTCTTTTACAAGAAGGGTCTTCTAGTTTCGAATTAAGAGCGGTTCAAAAAGTTTTATCTCAAGCTTTGCAAACTGCTTTTTTTGAAGCGCTGCGCACTCAGCAGCAAACAGCTTATATTGTTGATTCATATGATCAAGAAAGAGAAAATCAATTATTACAATATTTTACTGTACAATCCAATACACATACCGCTAATGACCTATTGGCACGTTTTGAGCTATTTTTAAAGGATTTTGATAAGAATCTCGATACAGAGATCTCTTTAGAACGCTTTGAAATAATTCGTTCTAGTATCATTTCTTCTCTTAAGAATATGACGAAAGAGAGTTTTTTAGACAGATTAAGAACTCTATTTGCATTGTCTTTCTATTATCAAGATTTTGAACGCATAAAAAAACTCATAGATGGTTTAAACGCTCTATCTTACGATCAATTCTGCGCAGTCGCTCATCAAATGCTCTCAAAAGATAACCCTCGTCGGTTAGCTATCTTAGTAGAAGGAGAGCTTCCTACAAAGGATGATAATTCCTACTACGAGCTTTCTTGTAGAGAAGATGTACAAATGCTAGGGGAGTTTGTACCTAATTCAAATTAGATTCGTGCCCCTCGATTCATCAGATGTGCATCAGCCAGAACCAATGCTGTCATAGCTTCAACTACAGGTGCTGCTCTAATTGCTACACAGGGGTCATGTCTTGATTTTTCAGAAGGAATAAACGCCTCTTTATTACCATCTAGATTAACCGTCTGTTGTATGCGAGCAATGCTAGACGTGGGTTTAAACACTGTTCGAGTAATTAGATAGGCTCCATTGGAGATTCCAGCTAATGTTCCTCCTGCGTGGTTTGTTTGTGTGACAATTTGCCCTTTTTCAAGAGTAAATAAGTCATTGTGATCAGAGCCTTTCATTTGAGCTGCTTTAAAACCAGAGCCGAATTCAAAACCTTTACTAGCTGGGATAGAAAGCATGGCTTTTGCTAAATTGGCTTCTAGTTTTTCATAGATAGGATCACCTAAGCCAATGGGCAAAGAGGAGGTTACACATTCAATAACTCCTCCCAATGAGTCTTTATCTGTTTTTACTTGATCGATTAAAGCAGACATTTTCGTGGATGTTGCAAGATCAGGACAAAATAGAGGACTAGAATCTACTATTTCTCGTAGCTTGGCTAGTGAGCTAGGTGTATAAGGGGAGATAGAGACGCCTCCTATTTCACAAACATAAGCAACTATTTCCACATCAATCTCTTTAAGAATTTTCTTGGCTACTGCGCCAGCTGCTACTCGACAAGCTGTTTCTCTAGCAGAAGCTCTCCCTCCTCCGCGATAGTCAAAAGCGCCATATTTTTGCAGATAGGTAAAATTTGCATGCCCAGGACGTAGCAGGTGTTTGTTTGATTCATAGGCTTTAGGATTATGATCTTGATTAAAGATGATAATCGAAATAGGAGAGCCTGTGGTTTTACCCTCAAAAAGACCAGAGTAGATTTCAGCACAATCAGATTCTTTACGGGGAGAAACATAAGGATTTTTTCCAGGGGCTCTTTTTTTAAGCTCTAGATTAATCTCTTCATTGTTTAAAGATAAACCTGCAGGGCAACCATCTATGACAACGCCAATAGCCTTGCCATGAGATTCACCCCAAGTTGTAATACGTAAAAGTGTACCAAAAGAGTTACTCGCCATGTTATACCAATAGGTTTTCTAGTTCGCTAAAAATCTTGCTATCTTGTTTTTGATCTTCTATAATAAGCTTATAGGCAAGGATCTGTTCATATGCTAAAGTTCTTTTTTTGAAAAGCTGCTCAAAAGATTCTTCTGGATAATTTATATCCAAAAAACCTGGTAAATTGCAACAATGCGGCTCAGTGGAAAGTATTCTTTTTTTTACCATTTTCTTTCTTACTTTGAGATACACCAGTTTTCCTAGTTTTTCAAGAAAGCGTCTATTAAAGGGATCTAAAATTAAACCTCCGCCCACTGCAATAATGCTATTTTTTACATTTGTGATAAGGAATAAGGCCTGTCTTTCTAATTCTCGAAAATAGACTTCTCCTTCACTCTTAAAAATTTCTCTAACAGAAATGCATTGACCTGTTTTTATTTGATATAAAGATTCAACTAGGTTGTCTGTGTCATAAAAAGTACAATTCATCGAATTAGCAAAATTTTGACCTAGTGTGGTTTTTCCACAACTTTTAAAACCGTATAAAATCAAATTCATGACTCGATTTTTGCTCCTAAGCGTCTAAGATCATCGATGAAGCTAGGATAGGTTTTTGCAATACATTCTACATCATCTATCAAACTAGTCCCTTTAGCTACTAACGCTGCAACAGATAACGCCATAGCGACCCGATGATCTTTATGACTATATAATTTTGCAGCCTTAAGAGAAGAGGGATAGATGATAAGACCATCTTCTTTTTCTTCTATATTAGCGCCCATTTTTTTTAGTTCTTGAGTGATTGCAGAAATCCGATCTGATTCTTTATGTCTTGCAATCTGTGCATTGTATAAATGTGTTTTCCCTTCTGCAAAACATCCAATGACAGCTAAAATAGCAATGGCATCAACAAAGTTATTTATATCAATATCTATCCCTTTCAAGTGTTTGGTTTTTCTTACAATGACCTTCTTATGGTTAGAATCGATCTCTATATTAGCTCCCATTGAAAGCAAACAATGAATAATCTGCTTATCCCCCTGATGGTCTGTTAAATCAAGGTTATCTAATACAATTTCTGAGCAAGTAAGCAACGCCGCTGCGATTGGAAAAGCAGCTGAGCTCCAGTCTCCAGGTACTGTATATGCAAATCCTTCATATTGAGTTTTACCTGATACCCAATACTCTTCGTGATTGCGATGCTCAATTTTAGTTCCCAACCGCTTAAGCCAGTATAAAGTTAAATCTACCCAAGGTTTTTCACCGGGATTTGTAACTTGAATATGGCTTTGCCCTTCTAGAAAACACGTTGTCATCAGTAGAGCGGAAACAGGCTGAGAGTCTCTTCCGCATAGTTTTGCACTACCAGGAATTAGAGGCCCTTTTATGTAAATGGGAGCAAACCCATTTGAATAGATAGAGCGAGCATCTACTTGTAGACACCCAAGAGCTGATAATAAAGGTTGGATAGGTCTTAAACTGCAGATAGAGTTATCCCCTGTAATTACCGTATAAGTAGGTAAAAGAGAAGCAAGAGCACCGATAAAACGCAGAACTAGACCAGAGTTTCCCGCATCAATTACATTTTTTGGAGATTGGAGTTTACCATTAGTTCCTTCAATCCATAAAGTGGTGTTTGTTTGTCGAATTTTCACACCGAGCATCTCTACAGCTCGCAGCATAGCGTACGTATCAGGAGAGGGTAAATATTTATGAATCCGACTTGTGCCTTTTCCCATTAAAGCAAAAAAAATAGCTCGCAGAGTCTGCGACTTGGAAGAGGGGATTGAAATCGACCCTTGTAATACACTAGGACTGATATGAAATTTTGCCATATTCAAGCTCTAACCAGTTAAGTCCTTCTACTATGTATTCCATCGGGATGGGTATAGTTGATGGAGTAACCACGCCGATTTCCTGTAATAAAACAAAATGATTTACCCCATTCTTTACTTTTTTATCTTTTTTTATCACTTCTAAACAGAGCTCTTTTTGAAAGTCATAAGTGGCAAGAGGAAATTCATAAGAATAAATAAGAGCTTGTATTTTAGTAAAAGAGGTAAAGGAAAGAAATCCCATTTTCCAACTCATATAGCTTTCTACTAACATTCCCATTGCCACAGCCTCCCCATGAGCTATTTGGAAATCTGTAATTTTTTCTAAAGCATGTCCTATTGTATGGCCAAAGTTAAGAATAGATCGAGTACCTATTTGTTCTGCAGAGTCACAGCTTACAATTTGATGTTTTAGATGAATACAGGTTTTAACAAGTCCCATTGTCTGATTGAAGTCTTCTTGGTCCAAACCATTTTCTAGCTGTAAAAAAACATCGTAGGACAAGGTAATCGCATATTTAATGATTTCAGCAGTTGCATTGACCCACTCTTTTTTAGGTAAATTGCGTAAGCACTGAAAATCATAATAGATCTTATGTGGAAAATAAAAAGCACCTAAAAGATTTTTTCCATAAGAAGTATTTATAGCATTTTTCCCACCAATTGCCGCATCTACCATAGCCAATAAAGTGGTGGGGATGCAAAGCAGTGTAACACCGCGCATATAGGTTGCTGCAATGAATCCAATAAGATCTATGGTTACTCCACCGCCTAAAGCAATAAAGCAACTATCGCGTCCAAATCCCTGTGTAAAGAGCTGATTTTCCAGCTGCTCTTTAGTCTTATGATTCTTATTTTTCTCTCCAGCTTCAAATATAAATATTTCTATAGTAATTCCTTTTTGTATTAAAAAAGATTGCCAGTTATAACCGATTAGGTTTGCTACGTTCCTATCGCAAAATAGAGCAAATTTACCCTTAATTTGTCGAAGGTCTTCTACGACTTGGCTTGAAAAGAGGTCGCAATCTAAAAAAACCACTGTGGTATCTTGACGCTGCAAGGATAAAGCAAAGGTTTCTAACATAATTGCATCCTTAATTTATAAAAGAGAGTGCAACACAAAAGCTTTAATGAAAAGAGAAACGCTATGTTATTTGGTGTAGTTACTGGACCTAGTATAAAAATTGCAGAAGAAGAGATTTTCTCTCAATTAGAATGGATTGATGCAGTGGAATTTCGACTTGATCTATTTATAGATTTGGATTTGATCCAGCTAAAATCTCTCTTAAAAAAATTGCCTATTCCTACTTTATTTACTCTAAGGAGAAAAGATCAAGGAGGAGGCTTTGCTCAACCAGAGAAAACCCGATTACTCTTCATTAAAGAGCTCTGTCAACTACAGCCAGACTTTTTCGATCTAGAGTATGATATATCACCAAGTTTTCGTAAAAAACTCTTTTTAAGTAATCCAAAGATACGTTTTATCGCTTCCTATCACAATTTTGAGAGATTTCCAAAACTAGATCCCGTGTTATGCTCTCTTTTCACTCCTCATGCGCATTTTTATAAGATAGCAGTTCACTGCTCTTCTTCCATAGAAGCGCTTCAACTGCTTATTTTATCTAAAAAATACACGAATTTAATAACTATTGGATTGGGAGAAAAAGCTCAGTTCACAAGGCTGCTTGCACCTATTTTGGATATGCCCTTTAGCTATGTAGCACTTAAATCTCAAACAGCACCTGGACAACTCAAGCTAAAAGATTTGCAGCTTTACCGCTTTTCAACTCTTAATTCTACAACTGCTATTTATGCATTACTTGGAGATCCTATTGATACAAGTTTAAGTCCCCTAGTTCATAATGCTGTCTTCTCTGCTCAAAAAAAAAATGCGCTCTATTGTAAGATCCCTTGTACTAAAAAAGAGCTTACCGAATGTTTAAACCTTATTCAACAGCTACCCTTTAAAGGATTAAGCATTACAATGCCTTTAAAAGAAAAAACAGCAGCGATAACTCACTGCTTACAAACCGCTATAAACACACTGGTTATCGATTCTAAAATAACAAGCTTTAATACAGATGGTATAGGTGCTATACAAGCGCTAGAAAAAAAAACCACTCTCTTTAAAAAAAAAATCGTCTTATTTGGTGCAGGTGGTGTAGCTCAAGCAATTGCACGAGAAGCTATAGAAAAAGGAGCTTTTATTACTTTTATTAATCGCACAAGAGAAAAAGCCATTCAATTAGCAAAAATATATCGATGTAGGGGAGGGGGAATAGAGTTTTTTCCCCTTTATTACGATATTCTCGTCAATTGCACCCCTAATTCTGATTGCATTCAATCAGAATGGATTTGTCCTAACTGTATAGCAATGGATACGGTTTACCAACCTCATTGGACAGAATTCTTAAAAAAGGCCTCTTTGAAAAACTGCAAACTGGTCTTTGGAAAAGAGTTATTCATTAATCAAGCGGTTCAACAGCAAAGGCTTTGGGGATCAAGCCTCTCTGAGATAGAGCTTGAGCAACTCATTGCTCAAGCAATTAGTAAATCTATAATTTAAAATAGGCTGAGTAACTTTTTAGGATATACATCGTATTGACATAAAGAAGAAATTGTCTATAATAATGAGTTATATAGGAGTTATATATGATAAAAAAACTTATTCGTCATGGAAATAGCAAAGCACTTGTCATTGATAAAGCTCTTTTGCAAGCAGCTGGTCTTGATGAAGATACAGCTTTATTTCAAATTACTATAGATCCAAACGGTGGCCTTGTTATTCAATCGGTAAAAACCGATAATGATTCTTTACACAAGAAAGCATTCAGAGAAGTCTTAAAAGAAAACGATGCTCTTATGAAAAGGTTAGCAAAACGATGATTTTTATAACTCTGCAAGAAGTTATTAATGATCATGCTGAAATCATTTGTAAGTATGGAGGATTGGATGGAATTAGAGATATGGGTTTGTTGATTTCAGCAATTGAAATGCCAAAGGTTGCAATGCTTAAAAAATATCTTCATCCAACAGTTTTTGATAAAGCTGCGGCTTATTTATTTCATATCATTTGCAATCATCCATTTATAGACGGAAACAAAAGAACGGGAACCTCTACTGCATTAACTTTTTTAAAAATAAATGATATTTATATTGAAATCGTAGAAAAACAGCAAGCATTGGTTTTGGAAGAGTTGGTAGTGCATACAGCAGAAGGTAAAACATCAAAAAAGCAAATAGCTAATTTCTTTAGAGAGCATAGTAAAAAGAAAAACAAGCTAATAGCAAAATAAAAAATCAGTTTATTTTTATGCTATTTTTTACAAAAAAGAAAGCTTTTACGAAAAACAACAATCCCTATTGATGCAGATAAGAGTTTTATGCTTCCGCCAACCCACATAGGAAGTGTAGGATAGGCTCCTACAACAGAACCAGAAAAAAGAGGACTGAGAATTAAAGCTGCTGCATTAACCGAGGTAAAAATGCCTAATGCTTCTCCTTGGACTTCAGCTGAAGCTTTATTCGAAACCAAAGTAGTGGCAGTTGGCATAACAAAAGAGGTAAAGAAACAGACAAAAAACATCACAAAAAAAAGCCAACCAGCAGATCTTAAAAAGGGCATGGTAAGGATTACAAGCGCTGCTAAAAACATTCCTACTAGAAAAAGAATTTCTGGTTTAAATCGGTTGATAAAGGGGCGAATCAGCAATCCTGCGCTAAGAGCGTAATAGCCTCCTGCAGCCCCAAAAAAAAGACCAAGATCCATTGGTGAGAAGTGAAAACGAGTGATCAAATAGACAGGGATAAATTCAAAAAAATAGGACCAGGCAAACATATCAAGAAAAGAACAGAGGAAAATCACTCTGAGTCCCTTGAGATGAAAGGCCTTCTTTAATTGAGATATTCCCATAACAAAGCTAAGCTTTCTTTTAAACGTAGAGTGATGCGTTTCCTTAAAGAAGAAAAACACAAAAAGAAGGTTTACTGCAACGATTAACCCAGCAAAGAGAAAAGGATAACTATAGCCAAAAGATGATAAAGAGCCACCTATAAAGGGACTAAGAGCAAAGCCAGCGCCAAGGGCCATTGCATAGAGGCTAAAATTTTTAGCTTTCTGTTCTTGTGAGCTAAGGTCTGCAATGGATGCTTGCACAATCGACATATTCCCAGAGGCAAATCCAATAATAGCCCTAGAAGCTAGCAAAAAGAAGATACTGCTGAGGAGTACACCAAAGAAGGCGATTACATATCCTAAAAGAGCTATTATGAGACTTGTTTGAAGAGGTTTTTTACGACCCTTATTATCAGAAATGGCACCCCATATAGGTGCGCTGAAAAACTGAGCAAGAGGCATCAAGGATAAAAGAAACCCCAGCCAAATCCCTCGCATATGAGAAGATGTTTCTAAAGGGACAAGAGAAAAAGAGTGATCAAAAAGCATCGATGAAAAGATAGGAAAAACAAGTCCGATGCCCATGTTATCAATAAAAGCTACAAGCAGTGCAATGTAGAAGGAGGATTTATAATTTGTCATAAGAAAAAAATTTTGTAATGTCAAACTTTAGTATAGATAAGGTTTTAACAAAAGGAATTTAGCATTAGAAAAAATCCATAATGCATTTGAATATAGACCCATTATTTATTTTTAACTTTTTCTTTGATAGTCTCTTGCTATTGAACACTAATTCAACCTCATCAATGATGACCTCATCATCTACAAATAGAGGATGAATAGGAGTAATTACAAGATCGTGATCAGCTATTTTTGAGGCTACTAGTGAAAAGTTTGACTGAGGAATGATCAAGCAATCAAATTGAGGGATTAAGAAGAAATCTTCTAAAATATTGATAGAAGGTCCATTTTTTGTTCTGCGGTAGTCAAAACAAACATGGGGATTATGAATAGCCTTTCGATATTTTTTAACAATATTTACAGGTTTTTTATCATCGGTTAAAATGTAGACATACAAGGAGTACTCTTTAAAAATTCTAGCAATTCTTTCAATTTGTTGAATATAATAACTATCTGGTGGAAATTTCAAAGGCAATTCCCTATTCATAAAAGGCTTATCTTTTCCACCGCCTCTTCGAATGTGGACCCCTACCGTTATTTTATTCTTTGGCAGAGGTGACTTTTGTATTGGGGTTTTAGGTGTTAAACATTCTACAACTTGAGAATGAAATTCGGGATCTTCCCAATCTACTTGGAAAGGAGGGTCTATCTTATTGCTATATATGTATTCAGTATTTTCAGAAAAATAGGGAATGATAAATAAGGATGAGCTAGGAGTTATTTTAATATCAGCTTCGCTTGTAGTTGTTATAAAGTTCTGAAACTTAAGATTAGGATCTAACGGCAGATCTTTTTCAAATAGGCAAAATTGATCTGCCAAGGGAAAGGAAATATAAAGCAAAGGAAGGTTGTATTTGTATGCAAGCCATTTTGCATGAAAATAGGCGATTAAATTATCCCCCAAACGTCCACCGCTCAGGCTATAACTGATTGCCGTTTCACTTTTTAATTCAGAATCTTTTTTCTTGTTAACAATAGAGGCATCATTGGGTTTCCATGTAATGATAAGATTATTAGAGCGTTCCTTTTTTACCTTTCCCTTTCTATTCTTTGAGTGAAGTAATCGCACTAGTTCATCTATGGGAAGAGCTTCTGTCATGTAACCATTTCTAGTAGGGGAAATGATACAGTCGAGATATTCTGTATAATCAAACCTAGAAAAAGCATAGTTGCTAATTACCAAATCATAAGATTTGACTTGGAAGAGCTTTGTACTTTCTATAAAATGGACATTTGGAACACCTATTAAGTGTTTTTTTGCTAAGCTAAGATTTTCTGATAGGTCTATAATTGTATAGCTTGCAAATCCCGTTAAATCAGCTAGTATTTTACATTGCCTACCATCTCCACCTATTTCAATGATATGCATGTTATTTACGTCTTTAAACTGTTCTCTTAAGTTGTGTGCAACTTCTTTAAATGCATCAAGCATTAGATCTGGTGTATTTGCATGTAAACTTAAAGTTACCAAGTAGAATGTAAAGAGAGTAAGTCTGCTAAAGTATCGGATAAAAGACATGAGAAAACACAGCATTGTTTAAAGAAAAGGGGACGGTAACATATTCAAAAATATTCAGACAACTCGTTTTATAAAGATTATTGACTTGACTTGCGCATTTACTACTTAGTATCAGATAGGGATAATCCTACAAAAGAATCATGGAAAAATATGAAAATTAATTTTTTGAAAAAATTCCTTACTTTGATTTCTGGAATATCTATATTACTGGCATTTGTTTTTGGGTTTTTTGGAATGAACAAAGAAACGGCTCTGTTTTATTATGTTTCCATAATTTCTGGTGGATATTTCGTTTTGATTTCTGCGGTTCGCGGAATTGTTAAGCAAAAATTTCTGAACATTAATTTCTTAGTAGTAATCGCGGCCTTAGGAGCTATATATATCAATCAAATAGGAGAGGCAGCAGCTGTTATTTTTTTCTTTTCTCTAGCTGAATTCTTTGAAGAATATGGGATAGAAAAGTCTAAGAAGGCAGTCGAAAATCTTATTAAAAAAGCCCCTAAAACAGCTGTTTTAAAAAATGAGGAAATAGTACCTATAGAAAATGTGAAAAAAAATGACATTATCTTGATTAAGCCAGGTGACCTGATTCCATTGGATGGAAAGGTAATAAAAGGAATATCATCAGTCGATGAGTCGATGATTTCTGGAGAATCTATTCCAAAGGACAAAAATGAAAATGATACTGTTTTTTCTGGAACTATTAATCAAAATGGGTTTTTAGAAGTCGAGGTTACCAAAGAAAATAAAGATTCTACCTTTAATAAAATCGTGCAACTCATTGAAGAAGCACAGAAATCTCGTATTCCCACTCAAGAATTTATCGATAAATTTGCAAAATACTATACCCCCTCTGTTGTAGTTATGGCATTTGTTTTTGCTACTGCACCCACATTGTTTTTTGGCGGGGTATTCATAGATTGGTTATATAAATCTTTGATTCTTTTAGTTATTTCTTGCCCTTGCGCATTGGTAATCTCTACACCTATTTCAATAGCATCAGCAATTGGAGGAGCTGCTAAGCGTGGGATTTTAATCAAGGGTGGGGTCCATCTTGAAGAAATTGGAAAAGCGAGAGTCGTCGCATTTGATAAAACAAGAACATTAACTTTGGGTGAGCCTTATATCACAGATGTTATAGCACTTGGCGATCATACAGAAGAGGAAGTTCTGGCTGATGCAGCAGGAATTGAGAGATTTTCTTCTCATCCACTATCCAAAAGCATTCTAAACTATATTCAAGAAAAAAAGATAACGCATCATGTAATGGAAAAATATGAAAATATCTCAGGAAAAGGAGGAAAAGCCATTTGCATTACCTGCAATGGAGCAGAACATGCAATTGGGAATAGTAAATTCATGGGAATCACCATACCACCTGCGGTTTTAAATACCATTGAAGAGTTAGAAAAACAGGGAAAGACGGTTGTTATCATCCGCGAAGAGAACCAAATAATAGGAGCACTAGGAATTGCTGATACGATTAGAAATGAAGCAAAAAAAGCTGTAGATCTTTTGAACAGAATGGATGTTGAAGCGGTAATGCTTACGGGGGATAATCCTTATGCAGCTGAATACATAGCTAATAAAACAGGGATTCGAACATTTTTCGCATCACTTTTACCTCATGAAAAAGTAGAAAAAATTCATGAACTCAAGAAAAAATATAAATCTGTCGTCATGGTAGGAGATGGAGTTAATGATGCCCCGGCCTTGGCTACGGCAAACGTGGGGATGGCTATGGGAGCTGGAGGCTCAGATGTTGCTATTGAAGCGGCTGATATTGCTCTGATGAATAATAATCTCCTGAATGTTCCTTATTCCATAAATCTTGGGAAAAAGACTCTACAGATAATCAAGCAAAATATTATTGTTTCCTTGGGGGCAAAGCTTATTTTCCTCTCCCTAGCTATTTTTGGGTTAGTTAACCTTGAGTTTGCAATAGGAGCCGATTCAGGAATAGCCATATTGGTAATTTTAAATGGGTTAAGATTGATTCGCTTCAAATTGCCTTTTTATGCTTAAGGTATTGAAAGCACGAACAACTCGCTTCGGGGAAATAAATGCTTGCCATTTCTTTTGTCGAAGGCGCAGTCCTTTAAAGTTAGGAATAAAGCGATAGGGTGTAATCACTTTAGTGGAGAACCAACCAGGACGCCAAAGAGCCATTTGTTTTTGGCAAGAGGCGACAATGAGTGTAGGAATCTCTAAATTTGAAGCTAAGTGCGCTGTTCCAGATTCATTGCCAATAAGAAAATTAGATTCATAAATAAATCCTGCTAATTCGTTTAAAGTAGGGAAAAGAGGTAGGGGAAATCTATCTTTAACCAATAAAACCCACTCGGGACGCTCTAATGGGCTAACACAGAAAGCCACTTCATAACCCTTTTTTGCTAGGCTTTGAGCTACTTCGATAAATTTCTGCGCATCCCATGTTCTTAAGGGGGTTGTGCTTGTGGGATGGATTAATACCCGCTTTGGATAGCGGTTTTTTTTGAAATTACTTGGGACAACCAATCCATTGTTTTTTGAAACTTCCTCGCACTGTAAAATAGAAGCAATGGCTTCTGCAATATTATCAGCTATAGAGCGTGAGCGGTCAAAAACCCGATCTAACAAAGTTAGAGGAGCGTGTTTGCTTTTTTCATAACTGGAGTAAAAAACACTTAAACTACAGAGTTTGCCAAGCTTATAGAGATCAATGATGGCATTTGATAAAGAACTGTTATCATTTTGCAGAACAACGATTTCATAAACAGAGAGCTGCTTTTCAAGTTCATTTAGAGAAGAGCGTTTTTTTAAATGATGATCGGGGAACCATGCATTGAGTTGAGGGAGGGAATCTTGGTAGGTAGTAACCGTATAGCCTTTTGAAAAAAGGCATTGAGAAGCGATCATCATGAGGAGACCATCTCCCATTCCCTGCGAACAGATCACTGCAGCTTGCATACGGATTCTCTAAGCTTATAAAAAGCGTTTAGTGTGCGCGAAACCGAAATAAAGTGCTGCCAAAAATTTTCCCTGATAGGAAGATAGAGACCCTTAAAATTAGGAAGAGGAAAAGGAAGAGTTACAACATGCCCAATATGCCAATCAGGACGCCAAAGACGTACTCTCTTAGGGTTCCCAGAAATGGTCAATGTTGGAATGCCGAGATTTGATGCTAAATGACCAATTCCCGAATCATTTCCAATAAAAAAACCTGATTCATATAGGTAAGCCGAAAGTTCGCTCAAATCAGAAAAAGAAGGGAATTGAAATCCTTGCTTTTCGACATGAAGCCAATCAGTTCTCTCAGAAGGGCTAACAGAAAAACTAATCGAATATCCTTCATTTTTAAGGCGGTATGCTAGAGCTAGGAATTGAGAAGAAAGCCAGTTCCTCTTGGGATCATTACTAGTTGGATGTATCACAATGCGTTTAGAAAATCTGCGATGTGTTCCTTTTGGAATATGAATACCGTTTTCTTTGTTTATATTCTGAATTTGAAGAGTTATTTGGCATGCGCGGCAAAGATTAGATACAATAGGAAGGCGAGGATCAAAAAGAAAATCGCCTTCTTGAAATTTGGGAGAAGCGGTAGGGAAAAAAAAGATCAGATTATTGAGTTTTTTTGCTTCGCGTAGTCCAAAAAGATGATAAGCTCTCTTTGAATGGTCGTTTTCAATAATCACGCGCTCAAATGGCGCTAGAGTTTCTTCTAACCGATCCAAAGAAGGGTAAGGGAGAGTACAAACATCTTTAAAAAGAGGGGTCAACTCTTCTACATAATTATGAAAAATAGTTGGTTTATATCCAGATAGCTTAAATTGGTGAGCAACGATCATCATAAGTAGAGCATCGCCCAAGCCCTGAGCACATACGATAGCTACATTCATTTAGATAAATTTCTTATTGCAATTGTTCAAAAATGTATGCAAAAAACCGGTTTAAAGCAAGGATCAAGTTCTTAATACACTGGAAGAAATCAAGCTGGCTTGTATAATGAGCTTAAATTTTTGAGAAAACCCATGATTAGAAACTCTCTTCAAATTTTATGGTTTTTTTTTCTTATTCCTAATCTAAGCTATGCAGATCAGTGTGCTGAAGAAGGGCCTTGTCCATTAGGAAATTTTTCTGTTCCTCTGATTGCACAAATTGCTCCTTTGATCAGTTTTGGCCAGCTTCTTATTGGTAAAAAAGCCCTTCTTCCTCAAATAACAGGAGCTTATGTTCGAGGACATAATAGCTATGCCGATGTGATTATACCGAATATGATCTATGGGATCCGAGATGATCTCTCTATTTCTTTTTTCGCTCCTTTTACCCCTAAAAGTCGATCAGGTTCATCACACTCTTCAGGAATCGAAGATGTTTTCCTTCAATGCGAATATGGGTTTTATAATAAAAACAGCTCAAATTACACGCTGCAAGCAACTGTAGTTGCTAATCTACAATTTCCGACAGGATCGAGCTTAAAGAACCCTCCGACTGGAAATGGGTCATTCAGTTATTTCTTAGGAGCCACATATGCCTATACATCGTTTAATTGGTATGCCTTTATTTCTCCAGGGGTTAACTTAAGTACAACGCACCATGGTACAAAATTTGGCAACTCTTACCTCTATCAATGGGGCTTAGCGCGATATATCGAGTCATTAAGCCCAAGAGGATGGATCTTTGATCTAATGATTGAATTCGATGGAACCTATGCTGAAAAAGATAAAGTTCACGGTATTACCGATTTCAACTCTGGAGGAAATACTATTTTTATAACTCCTAGTATCTGGTTGTCGTCCAAATGGTGGATTTTCCAATGGGGCATTGGTTTTCCTATTCTCCAGAAATTGAATAGGCATCAAGATAAAATCAAGTATGCAATCAGTTATAATTTAGGAGTAGCCATCCAATTTTAATGGAGCAATGAAGTATTATTATCCTCAAGTACAGCTTGCATGTTTGAGCACTAACCTGTTACACTGCCTTTCTTTTAGGATATGGGGATTTTACTTTGGTAGAAGTAGAAAAATTAGCTTGCCATAGAACGACCTTAGATTTTTAAACATAATAAAAGAGGTAAACATGGGCATAGACTCTCAAACCATTACTGTTATCGTAAGCATTCTCATTCCGACGATTACTGGGTTCACTTGGATGATTCACAGAATGGACGTGCGCCTTGATAAAATGGAAACGCATGTAAACGCGCGGTTTGAAAAGATGGAAACGCAAATTGATGCGCGATTTAAAGAGGTAGATAATCGTATGAATAGCGTGGAAGGCCGTATTAGCAGCATAGAAAACAAACTTACTGCTATTGATATGCGAACAAGCTTTATTGAAAGGCTGTTGGAGATGTTCAGATTGCCCCAAAAAATTCCTCAAAAAGAGATAAAGGAAGTAACAGATTCTTAAATATTTAAATAACCTCACGAATAGTGGGACTATTGTTTGAGCTGCTTTTGAGGTTTACAAAAAAGCATGGAAGATTAGGGTGTTTCTTATTTTTTAAGGTTTAGTAAATACAATTAAAATTGTTTGTAAAAATTTTATTTACAAAATTTCTTTTTATATGGGATCGTGTTTTTGCACCTTGAGCGCATACTGATAAAAGGTATGCATAAGGTGAATATTTTACAACCTTTAGAAATGGAGATTCATCATGACATCACCTGTTGATAACAAACCAAGTCAAGATCCTAGATGGGAACAAGCCCAGGCTGAGAGAAATACCGGACATAAACACAATAGTAAGGCACGTCATCATGCTAGGCGTCTTCTAGATGCTATTGGAGATAGACACGCGGGTGCCGTCGTTGAAGAAAGCAGTAAAGTTGTTAAAGAAGATGTTAAATCAAGAAGACATTATTCGAATGCAAATAGATTAGAAAATGATGCATTGCGAGCTAGATGCAAAGAGTACGAAGTCACGTGTACCATTTTATAGATGTTATCGGAGCAAAGTTTATTGACAGCGTTCTCTTAGAGCTTGGATTGACATTGCTCTTTGTAAAATATAACCCTTTTCAATGGAAAAGGGTTATAGGATATTTTCTAATTTTTGGAGCATTGTCTAATCTTTTAAAGTAGAGGCCTTTAGAATCCATGATCTGTCTTCTATTAAGGTTTTAAGTCAGGTCTTTCTCAGATCTTTGATTGTAGGGGCATTATGAGGGCTATTTTTAGCTTTGAGTAAAAAAGGGATCAAGAAAAGTTGTGATCTCCAAATATAGTGGGGTTTCTTATATATCATCAACGTCTGATAATTGATATTATGTTGTATTTATAAATCAAACCAATCGATGACCAAGTCTATTGCCTTTAAATCTACTAAATTTACGACTAGCGCAAGCATTAGTATTGACTTGTTTTCATTTACTATTATTAAACGATCTGAAAATGTATTACTATGTTTTTTAAATGAAGATGAAACGGATTTCATAAATACAGAAGTAATAGAAAAATCAAAATTTAGTAGATTATTTATAAATAAAGAAAAAGAACTATTAGGGTTCTTCAAGAATTTCTGTATTTCTTTGTCGATAATTTCTTTTAATCCCTCTTGCAAACCTTGCTTATATCCAATAGAAAACCACCGAGAAATAGCCCAACTAGCTTCAAATTCATTTTCTTGTCCATCAAATAGATCGGGATGGTTTGCTTTAAATTCATGCATTTCTATTTGATTCATGCTGTGAAAATAATCAGGGTCTAGATATGGCCATAATGGATCCTCAATATCTTGCCGATTTGGAATCTCTTTTTCTTGTGTAGAGAGCAATTTTTCAATGTTTTGTTGCTCTTCTTTGGTAAAATATTTATCTTTTATTTTATTATAAAATGATTTTACAAGATGATAGTTTATGTAAATCGAAGGTTTTTGACTGATTTTTAATTCTGGAGAGCTAGTTATATCTATCAATTGTATACTTAACTGTCTAATCAGTCCTAATAGAGAAGCGTCTCCTATTTGAGAGTGAGTATGATCTCCAAATGATACCATTCCTTGTTTTTCTTTTAAAAGAGCATCAAAAAAAGATGGTGTATTGATGTTAATGGCTTCATCAAGCAAAGCTTCACTTCCTAAATTGACGCTGCCTTTGGGCATTCTAAAGATTAATCCTTTCTTTTCTTGAATAATCTCATCAATAGCTATCCTTAAGCTTTTTTCAGGGTCTTTATAAGTAACTGTTCTAAAGCATTTATCTCGTATCTCAGATGTATCTGTTCCTTCAGGAAGCAAAACAATAGTTTCTTTTTTCAACCGCCAATTTCCAGTAATAAATGTGTCGTGTGCAAATATATTTACAACTTGATCAATAATGCTATTTAAAGGTGTGATAATGGCAAAAGGTCGATCTTCCCAAGACATATCAGAATGAGGACGAACAAGCTCTCCAAGCGAAAAATGAACGGTATTAGAAATGCCGGACCTGATTTCTTGATTTAAATTAAGTATTTTAGGAGTTAAAATATCTTTAGGTAATACATTTGTAGCATGTACTGCCCAAATTTGTTCCTTTAGCTCTGCAGACGTTGGCTTAAAGTTCTCATCAAAAGATTCTAGATCAATAAGAGTCGCCTTTTTAGCATCAATTGATTCATTAATCATCTTAATTTTTTTATGACAGTTGCGATATGCTGTGATTTCACTAAAAATGGGTTTTTGTAGTTCATTAACATGTTTTGTAATCTGTTCTAGACCTGTAAGGTGTTTATCCGCTTTGTAAAAAGTCAGTTTATTCTTAGTTGGGTTAAAAGCTGTTTTATACCCTTCTGATAAATAATTAGTTTCGTTAAAAAATTTTTTAGACAAAGATAACATTGCTTTTCCTTAGTTAAGCTAATTTCCGCACATTAATTTTATAAGAATGTTTTTTATTGATTATACAAGAATTCTATAGTTCTATTGGAAAGAAAACCAGCATATGTGTCTGTATCCAATGTGTCTGTATCCAAATTATATGCATAATAACCATTCTGTATAACACTCACTAATCCGAGAAGTGCGACAATAGATTCTCCTGCAACTCCTGGAATGATTTCAGACAGATGTTCTGATGGATGTTTACTACCATAAAAGTCAATTTGATAAACGCGTTGCGAACCAAGTTTCTTAGCCGCAGCCAAATAGAGGGCTGATGTCAATGGGAGTATTGCAAGTGGCAGAGGAATCTTAAAGTTCGCATATTGTTTGAGAGCCTTCGCTGCACCCATAGAACAAATTATGCTGTTTGTTGTTGAAATACCTTCTCTTAATTCATAAAGTTGATTTGGTGTCACAGAGATGTTAAAACGAAAAAATGGCAATCCATATCCCATCCGTGTCCATTCAATCATGCGCGATAAAGGTTTTACATTCCTATTTTCTTGTATATGTCCCTGCTCATCTCTTCTTTGAAAAGGATAATAGATGCAAGAAGCTAATCCTTTAATGACATCTCTAACATTGGTTGCATTGGTTAGTGTATACGAATTTCCTTCTATCTCTAATTCAGAATGCCCCTGCACATCTCCTCTTTGAGAAGGATAATAAATATAAGAAACTAATCCCCCTTTAATATTGGCTTTATCTTTAAACTCTTTATTGAGAAGCATTTTGTTCGTATGGATTTGCTCTGAAGGCTTATCATCCATACAATTAATTATAGAATTAATATTCATAAAAACCTCATTTATTAGTAATTTAGTAAAATTTTAACATATTATTATTAATAACAAATTAAATTAGTTTAAAGATATTATATAAATATTAATTATGGCTATAGATGGAATCTTCTGTTAGTTAGCTAAAATAGAAGGATAAGGGATAGAAAGAGAACCGCTTTATATAAGCGGTTCTCTTAAAGACTTAAGCTAAAGCCACTTGGCAGTTTTTCCAAACCCCTAGGGATTTCTGTCTATGTGTTATATTTCTTTCTTTTTCCGCATTGCTGGATATCTTACGAAATCGTTGACCAATCTCTTGAGATGTATTCCAAACAGTCCCTATAATAGAAGTAGATCTTTCCAAAGCAAAGCTAAAAATGGTTTGAGGGGAAGAAGTAAAGCGATTATAGAGCTGCCATAAATCAATAGATCTAGCAGCTGCGCTCAAATAAGGGATTTCAGGCAATCTTCTTATTCCTTCTCTAGTCAACCAGGTAACTACGATAATTGGTAGGTAATTTCTCCAAACGAACTCTTTGGCTCCTATGATTGCATTACCAGCTCGAATTATCTGAACGGGAACATGGTTGATAATAAAAGGAATCCCCTTAGCTGCAAAAAGATGTGATATTCGTTCGTGTGCTCGATAGATTGAGAAAATAGAAGCAAATAAAGCAGATATGGTCAAAGCAATTTTGAAATAGGTGTTACAGAAAATGTCTGCAGGAACTTTGGGAAGTTGAATCAAACAAACCTCTTTCCATTTAGGATAAAAGATCTTATTACTCAAGCCTTCTGCAGTAGCAACTATCCTGCCGGGATTTTTTTGAATGCTTTGATTAAAAACCCATGTTAAAACCGCATCTCTTTTGAACCTAGCCTCTTCTCTATACCTAATATCCGGAATGGATATATGAGGGAAAATCTCTTCAGTATTTTCCTCTCTATTACGTAGTAAATTAAGCAGTTTTTCTAGAGGAAGGAGATTTTTTACTTCTTCAGAAGTATTAGTTTGATGATAAAATACTCCATGCAAAGTTTGAGCATAAAGCATAGCTTGGTTTTTAGTTAAACCTATATGCATTACTTCATTCTGATTAGGTTCTATTTGAGGTCTTAAAATTTTTTGAGAGACCAGAAGCCATTCTATCAGTCTTTGATAAGCCCTATTTTCATCATCCGTTAAATTTTTAGTGCCCGTTAAATCTTCTTTAGAAGCTGATGTTATTTTTTCAAGTATATTTTCAAGGTCAAGAAAATCGAGAAAGTCTCCTTGATGCACCTGTTTTTGGTGGTTTTGAACAGATTCCAGCAAATCAATCTCTTTTTTTAATAGTCTTAATAAAGTGTCATCCCTCGTTAACGGAAGAATCTTTTTCATTTCCTGAATCTTTTGCTTTTCAATAAATCTTGGCAAGTACCGATCAGGAGGAATTGGCGTGAAATCACCAGATGCAATTGCCCCGCGCAATTCTTGGAGTAGTTCGGGTCCAAGCTCAGCTTTAGAGCAACTTGTTTTTATGCCATTTCTATTTTGCACATTTAACTTTTCTTTTACTTTATCTAGAGTAAAAAGCTCTGTAAGAAAATCGTCCCAACTTTCTTTTTCTTGCAAAGGAATGTTATTTTTTTTTAAATCAATGAGTAAGTTCTGTAATGTTTGGAAATGAAGAGATAATGGAGTTTTTGTTAGAGGATTATTTTGAATGTTTTCTATCTTCTTGATAATACCATCGATATCTTCATACTTTTCACGATTCCAGTCATTTATTTGGTCTTTAATCCAATCTGTGATTTTTTCTCGAAAGTTTTGAGAGGTTTTAACTTTCTCTTGAATGGTATTGATAATTGTATCAACCGTATATTTTTGAAAGAAATCAGTTGATAATTTATAAATGTCAATGCTGCTTGAAAGATGTTCAATGATATTCTTGGTTCCTGGAATTCCAAGAAGTCTGCCCATATTGCCCATATACTTAGTAAATTGATGGGTATCTGTTCCTAGCTTTTGAGCCTCTTCTTTAGCGATTTCTTCTCGTTTTTTAGCTAAAATTTCGATTAAAGTTCCTTGAAGATCTTTATCATTTGAAACACCCTCTTCATTATAGATTTTGTAATACGCATCCATTGCCTCTCCCATATATCGAGCTCCGCAGTGAACTCCTGCAATAGCCAAATCTAAAACTAGACGAGCACGTGTTTCTAAAAGATTGTTGTATGTGCGCTTCTGTTCAACGCTAAAACTAGAAATATTCGTTTTATTTTGAGTCTCAAATTCAGTTACATCTTTTACTACTTTGTCAATGGAAAGGCGAACTGCATCTTCAATTTGCTGATAAAAATCCATAAGTCGAGGCACATCATGACCCGGTGGGGTTCCTAGAAATGCTTCTCTTGTATTGACTCGGTGTATGAAAGTGTTTAATTGGTTTTCTAGCTCTTCTTTAGACAAAATACGAGTTATTTCCCGGCGAGTTCCCTCTGCCATATACCCTGGAGCATTTTCATTGTCAAAATTAATTTTATGAAAAAGTTCTCTCAAAGTATCGACTGTAATACCTTCTGGTACATTGCTTGCATCTAGGCTAGATTCTTCTGTTTTGATGTGATCTACATTGATTTCATCACTAGCAAATTGCTTAAGAAATAGAGAATGGCCAGGCGAGGTCCTTTCCGAAAAGAGACGAGATGTGGTAGCAGCAATCCCCCATCCCATAGAAGCAACCCAGAAAACAATTTTGAAAACAATTAAATGAGCATTTTCGGGAAAACGAATCCGGCTCCAAGAGCCGTAATAACCAAGAACTGTGTATTTAAAAGAGATGCCAGCGCTGCCTAAAGTTCCAAAAAGAGCATCTTTAGAAGAAACAAAGAAAATACCAACTAACAGAAAAGAGCGTTGCGTGCATGCTTGAACTTTTTCAAGAGTAGTTGCTTTTTTACGATCTTGATGTATGTCAAGATCTACTGTATAGCTAGGATACTCGACCCCAGAATGTATATCGATTCTTTCAGGAAATACAAGACTCATTTACCCCTTCCCCCAATTTTTCAAAGATAATAACATGCTTCAGCCATTAAAAACAAATAATTATTTAAGTTAGATCGTTGTTAATTTAGAAAACTAAATAAAAAAAATTTAATATAAGAATAAGCTTTCAAATTTCTTGACAGAGTGGACAAAAGTGGGTCCCTCTTTGTTGGAAGGTGATTTTTTGAATAGGGCTTTTACAGCGAGGGCAAGGCTGTTTTTCTCTGGCATAGACCCATAAAAACTTTTGATTTTTGCCTGTTTGACCATTTATAGCATGAAAATTAGCGTTTCCCTCCCCTAAACTGGTTCCTCCTTGATCAAGCCCTTTTTGCAAGACCTCGCGAATGGCAGAAAACAAGGCCTCTGCTTGCGTAAAGGAAATATTAGAAGATTTTCTTTGTGGATGAAGAGCAGCTTTCCACAGGGCTTCATCGGTATATATATTACCCAAACCTGCAATCAAGGTTTGGTCTAGTAATGCGGTTTTAAGGGCTTGTTTTCTAGATAATAGCAGATGGTATAGTTCCTCTGGCGTAAAATAAGGATCAAAAGGCTCTCTGCCCAGTTTCTGAAAAACCTCTTCTGGATGATTGGTCATGAGGAAGGTCCCAAAACGCCTGGTATCTTTAAAAAAAAGTAGGGGTTGATCAGAAAAGAAAAAGGTTGCACGATCGTGCTTTTCTTTTTTTTGCCTTATGAGAAACTGTCCTGTCATGCGTAAATGAACAATTAAAGATAGATTTTCAAAAGCAAAATGCACATATTTTCCATGGCGGGTAATAGATAAAAGAATTTTATCTTTTAGCGAATCGAGTGTTTTTTGTGCTATTAGTTTGAAATCATGTACCTTGATATTGATAAGAGTTTTTTTCTCAAAGACTTTTAATTGATTAACAGTGGTTTGGACTTCTGGCAATTCAGGCATAAGAGAATGGATAAAAATGAAAAGTTTGGCTAGACTAGTATAGGAATTGGATAAATTTAAAGGAATACAAAGTAATGACTAGTAAAAAAAGACAAAGCCCCTGGAAGGTATTAATTGCAATCGCTTTAGGAATTATTATAGGAGATTGCACGCAGCAAGGGAAGAGTATTTTTGGAATTGATCTATTTTCAGCGCTTCATCCGTTTTATGAGTTTTTTGGTTCTTTATTTATTAATGCTCTAACTCTTGTTGTAATCCCTTTGGTCGCTTCTTCTGTGATTACAGGTATTGCTCGTGTAGGAGATCAAAAATCTGTAGGAAGGCTGGGTTTAAAGATGGTGACTTTTTATGTCAGCACAACCCTTCTAGCTATTTTGATAGGGCTTTTTTTTGTGAATGTAATCGGCCCTGGTTTCTCGATTACTCCAGAACATGTATCAACTTCTGCTGATTTAACAAATGCAAAGCACCAATTGGTTGAAACGCATGCAAATCATCGTTTTACAGAGCTTCTTCTAAAGATTATTCCTTCGAATATCTTTACAGCTCTTGCTAAAACAGAAATGCTCGGAATCATCTTTTTTAGTTTACTATTTGGATATTGCACTTCTAAAGTTAAGTCTTCTTTTTCTCAAACCGTTTTAGATTTTGTAAAGGGTATCTTTCAAATTATGATTGAATTTACGCATGTGGTTATTAAATTTTTGCCCATAGGCGTCTTTTTTCTCGTTGCTAAAACCATGTCTGAAACAGGACTGCATTCTCTTTATTCCTTGGGGTTATTTACAATAACGGTCTTCTTAGGATTTATATGTTTTACCCTTATAGCTCTCCCTCTTTTATTAAAATGGATGGCTAAGGTCTCCCCTGTTCGTCATTTTAAAGCCATGACTCCTGCTATCATCACTGCTTTTTCTACCAGCTCTTCTTCGGCTACCCTTCCTATTACTATTGATTGCGTGGAAAAAAGAGCGGGTGTATCTAATCGTATTTGCAGTTTAGTTATTCCTTTGGGAACCTCTTTAAACATGTCAGGCTCAGCTTTATATGAGTGCGTAGCAGCTATGTTTATTGCGCAAGCTTATGGAATTGAGCTTAACTTTATCACACAATTTTCTATAGTTGTTCTTGCATTGATCTCTTCCATTGGAGTAGCTGGCGTTCCTTCTGCTAGTTTAGTCGCCCTTATTGTGATTTTAAAAACCATGGGACTTCCTATTGATGGAATTGGCTTGTTTATTGCTGTTGATCGTTTATTAGATATGTGTCGAACAGCCGTAAATGTATTTAGTGATAGCTGCTGCGCAGTTCTTGTAGCTCGCTCTGAAGGAGAAAAAAATGTTTTAGCAAAAGAGGTTTTTGATTAAACTTGGTAAAAATTTTAACTGAGAGACATCATGGAAGTTACCTTTAAAGGATCCCCTGTTCGTATAAGTGGTTCATTGCCTAGATTAGGGATACAAGCACCGGATTTTGTTTTGATAGATAAAGACTTAAAAAAATGCTCGCTAAAGGATTATTCGGGTAAACGTAAATTGATCTCTATAGTGCCCAGTTTAGACACAGCTGTTTGCTCTTTATCTGCTAAAAAATTCAATCAAGCCATAAAAGCAAACCCTCAAGAAGGGGTCGTTTTAAATGTCTCAGCAGACCTGCCTTTTGCACAAAGCCGTTTTTGCCATGCAGAACAAGTAGATACCATTATTTGTCTTTCTATGATGGGATCTAAAGATTTTGCTGAGGCGTATGGAATTTTAATGCTAGATGGGCCCCTTGCTAATTTGTGTGCAAGAGCCATTGTTGTTCTAGATGAAAATGACACGGTTGTTTATACAGAGCTTGTGCCAGAGATTACACAAGAGCCCAATTATGATAAGGCTTTAGAGCACTTTTTAAAAAAATAAGGCTATTCATGTTTGAAGCTATAGTTGGGATAGGAAGGAAACCAGATGGTTTGATCCACAAGTTTTTCTCTTATCTCACTTGTCATAGGAGGAATTAACTCTTGATTTTCTGCTGCAGAAATAACTGCTATAGCAATCTCACGACTCACCTCTCTTAAAAGCTTAAGAGGGGGAAATAAATCTGGGAAACGGGAGTATTTTGATAGCACATAAGCTGCTTGAATAAACATTTCATCCGTGATCTTAGGAATCTTAGCTGCAATAGCCCCTAAACCGATGCCTGGAAAAATATAGACATTGTTGCACTGTGCAATGGTATATTGTTTGTTATCATAATCCACATTTTCAAAAGGACTACCTGTTCCAATAATAGCTCTACCTTTAGTCCAGTGTATAAGCTCTTCAGGCGTTGCTTCTGAGCGAGAATTTGGATTAGATAGGGGAAAAATAATCGGGTTCTCTACATATTTTCCCATTTCTGTTACAACCTCTTTTGTAAAGGCTTTTGCTTGAGTAGAAACACCGATGAGAATGGTTGGTTTTACCTGTTTAATGACGTCTAATAAAGAAATGGGAGAAGAATCCAATTCCCATTTTTGTAAACTTTGATAGTCACGAGCAAATTTTTTTTGCTCGCTATCTAAATTAGATAATTCTGTGTGAATGAGCCCTTGTCTATCTATGATATAAAAATTTTCTCGGGCCCTTTGTTCACTACAACCCTCTTCTTGCATGGCTTTTACAATCAGATGAGAAATCCCAAGACCAGCAGAGCCTGCTCCAAATACCACAATTTTTTGTTCTGAGAGTAAAGACCCACGAATAGCAGATAGAAGAGCTGATAGAGTAACAGCAGCTGTCCCTTGAATATCATCATTAAAAGAACAAATTACATCTTGGTATTTTTCTAATAAAGGTTTCGCGTGTGTTTTAGAAAAGTCTTCCCATTGCAATAAAACCTTGGGAAATCGTTTTTTTAAGGCCCTGACAAATCGATCTATAAAATCATAATACAGATCATCTGAAATTCTGGCATGGCGCCAGCCTAAATAGAGAGGATCTTTTAAAAGGGCTTGATTGTTTGTCCCTACATCTAAAAGAACAGGTAGAGTTCTCAAAGGATGAATACCTCCAAATAAGGTATATAAAGAAAGCTTTCCTTGAGGAATTGCCATACCTCCTACTCCTAAATCCCCTAGGCCTAGAATACGTTCTCCATCTGTTACAACAATAACATCTAGTTCTTTTTGAGGAAGATTTGCCATGATCTCTTCTATTTTATCCTGAAGCGGATAAGAGAGATATATTCCGCGATGTTGGTGGTACAAGCTGCTAAACTGCAGAGATACCTCCCCTATTGTTGGAGTATAGATAAAGGGCAACATTTCAGAGATGTGATCTAACACTAGCCGATAAAAGAGCACTTCATTACGATCTTGTAGAGATGATAAAAATGTATATTTAGAGAGCTGATCTTTTTGAGCTAGGAAATTTTGATATCGACGAATTACCTGCTCTTCCAGAGTAGAAACATGAAAGGGCAGTAACCCATGTAAATTAAATACATCTCTTTCTTCTATAGTGAAAGCTGTTCCTTTGTTATATATGGGGTGATTTAAGAGCTTTTCTGATCGTAGAGAGATTTCGATTTCTTTCATTTTACACTTCCCATGCTATAGCTAAAGTCGGTTTCTTTCAATTGATACATAGCTACTGCTATCCAAATAGTAAAGATAAAAACAATGGTTGCATTCAAAACAGGCAGCAAGCTTGTACTTAAAATAGCTTGCAGACTTAAGATAATTAAAGAAGCAAAGGCTTTAGCAAAACGATAGAGAAACACATCAATAAAGGCTTTTGCTCGGAATTTTTCATCAGAACTCAAAGGAATATATAGCATTTCCTTAATGATGCTAAATAAAGAAAAATCAAAAGTTTTTAATATGACAAAAGTAAGTGTAATCATGCCAAAAGCAGGGAAAAGAAAGCAGAAGACGCTCATGATGCATAAAAGCATGGGAATACCCACGTGAAGACGTTTGACTCCAAAAAACCGCACTAGAAAGTAGGTGCCTAAAAACTGCATGGCTGTAGTAAAGGTCTGACCAATTGTTTGAATGCGACCACTATATTGAGTTCTTAAGTCTTTTTCAGTAACAATTCCTTCTAAGAAAGTATTAAATTGGTAATCGACTAAAGTAGAGATCACCTGCATAAAAATAACAGCTAGAGAAACAAAGATTAATACGCGTGAACCTTTAATTAACTTAAGACCATGCAATATGGTTTCTAGCCCTTGTTTTTTCTCTAAAGGAAAAAATTCTACTTGCCTGCTCTGTTTCAGCATCATTACATATAAAAAACTCAAAATTAGATAAAGAGGCAGTGTTATATATAAAAGAGACTCAGAGCCTATTTTCACCGCTAAAAAGCTAGGAAACAAACTTCCTAACAAGGATCCTACCCCCCCTATTCCAAAAAAGAATCCATAAAGATATTTAGCGCGCTCTATCGATACATTTACATGAATTAAAGACCAAACCTGCTGAAAAATAAGCATGATATAAGCATCTTTCCAGATATAGAGAAAAAAGCTTAAAAAAGGAACTTTATGAATCCAGATAGCACATATGCAATTAATACATATAACAGCTATTGCTAAGCTTAAGTAGGTTTTCAAACAACCAAGCTTGGGTAAATATTTATTGTACAAACCAACAAGAAGTAAATTCAAAGGAATAGAGAAAAGCCAAGCGTAAGGAAAGAAATGTACACCGTAATCTGTAATGAATAAGGCATTGCTTACAGGACGAACAATTGCATAATCCATCGAGATAAAAAAACTACATAACATAGCTGTTAAGATAAATAGATGTTCTTTAGATCTTTTAAGCATTTTTGTCTTTTAGCTCTGAAGTAGCCATTTTTTTGAATAAATATATAGCAATAGCTATCCAGCTGATAAAAACACAAATACTAATTGAGTTAAGAACAGGCAATAAATAGCTGGTTAAGATAACTTGTAGACTTAAGATAATCAGAGAAGCAAAAACTTTGGCAAAACGATAGAGAAACACATCAATAAAAGCTTTTGCTCGGAATTTTTCATCAGAGCTCAAAGGAATATAAAGGGTTTCTTTAATGATGGTAAATAAAGAAAAATCGCAAGCTTTTAAAATAATAAAAACAAGAGTAGTTATAGCAAAACTCGGAAAAAGAAAAGAGAAGATGCTCATTGAGCCTAAAAGAATAGGGAACCCAATGTGCAAACGTTTTATCCCCATCATTTGAATCAGAAAATAAGTGCCAAAAAATTGCATACATACAGAAATGCCAAGCCCAATACCCAGCACCCGCCCTATGTATTGCGTTCTTAAATCCTTACCAACAATTGTTTGTTCTAGATAAGTACTAAATTGATAATCGATTAAAGTAGCGCTAAGCTGCATGAATAAAACGCTCAAAGCAATAAAGGCTAATATTTTAGAATTTATAATGAGTTTAACCCCATGTAAAAGTGCATCTTTAGCTCCTGTTTTTTCTTCTAGTTGCAGGGAAAGACCTCGGCTGCTCTGTTTTAAGGTAAGCATAAAAGCTGCTGTTAAACACAAGTAAAGAGGCAGCGTCATATATAGTAAAGACTCAGAGCCCACTTTCACTGCAAAAAATCCCGGCAATAAACTACCCAACAGAGAGCCTATTCCCCCTGCTCCTAAAAAAATCCCATAAAGATACTTAGCGCGTTTTAAAGACACTGTCGAATGAATGATAGACCACAATTGCTGGAACATCAGCATGATGTAAATCTCTTTCCAGATGTATAGAAAAAAAACCAGAAAAGAAAGTTGCTTGATAAACAAAGCACAGCTGCAGTTTATAGTTACAATGCTACCTGCTACTATCAAATAGGTTTTTAAACAGCCAAATTTTGGTAAATATTTATTATAAATCCCAACAAGCAATAGGTTTAAAGGAATGGATATCATCCAAGCATAAGGGAAAAAATGAGTTCCATATTTTGTAATAAATAAAGAATTGCTTACAGGTCGAATGATAGAATAATCCGCTGAGATAAAAAACCCACACAACATGGCACCTATAATAAAAAGATACTCTGTTCTGGAGAACTGACTTTTCTCTTGTCTAAATAGCTTAAGCATTTTCCCCTACTTCTAACGAAGGAGTCATTTTTTTAAATAGATATACCGCAAAAACTATCCAGATTACACAGACGCTAATACTAATCCAATTGAGAACAGGCAATAATAGAGTGGTTAAGACAAACTGCAGGCTTAAAATGATCAAGGATGCAAATATTTTGGCAAAGCGGAAGAGAAACACATCAATAAAGGCTTTTGCTCGGAATTTTTCATCAGAGCTCAAAGGAATATATAGCATTTCCTTGATAATGCTAAATAAAGAGGAGTTATAGGATCTCAAAAGGATAAGCGTAAAAGTAACTATCCCAAAACCAGGAAAAAGAAAACAGAGAATGCTCATTATGCATAAAATGAAGGGAAGAGCGATATGTAAGCGTTTTATACCAACTCTTTGCACGAGTAAATAGGTTCCAAAAAACTGCATGAATACCGTAAAGCTTAAACCAATAGCTTGCATTCGACCGGTATATTCTGTTCGTAAATCCTTAACCGTAATTACCTTCTCTAAAAAAGTATTAAATTGATAGTCAATTAAAGTAGTGCTAAGTTGCATAAAAAGAACGCTTAAAGCAATAAAAACCAATACCTTAGAATTTAGAACTAGTTGAATTCCATGCATTAAGGCCTCTCTGGCATCTTTTTTTTCTTCCAATTGAAGAGATGCTCCTGCATCGCTCTTTTTTAAGGTAAGCATAAAAGCTGCTGTTAAACATAAATAAAGAGGCAGCGTCATATATAAAAGAGACTCAGAGCCTATTTTTACCGCAAAAAATCCTGGCAATAAACTACCAACCAGCGATCCTAATCCCCCTACACCAAAAAAAATTCCATAGAGATACTTAGCGCGCTTTAAAGACACTGTCGAATGAATGATAGACCACAATTGCTGGAACATCAGCATGACGTAAACATCTTTCCAAACATAGAGGAAAAAAGATAAAAAAGAATATTGCTTAATAAGAAAAGCACAAGAATAGTTTATAGTTACAATACTAGTTGCTACTATCAAATAGGTTTTTAAACAGCCAAATTTTGGTAAATATTTATTGTATAACCCAACAAGCAGTAGATTTAAAGGGATGGATACAAGCCAAGCGTAAGGAAAAAAATGGGTTCCAAAAGTAGAAATAAATAAAGAATTACTTACAGGGTAAATAATGGAATAATCGGCTAAAATAAAAAATCCGCATAGCATAGCGCCAATAATAAACAGGCGTTCTGTTTTAGAAAATTTATTAAGTTCTTGTTTAAATTGCATACGTTTCGAAATATTTTAAATTTTAAACCACTCAAGATAATATCAGGTAATGATTTAAAACACAGAAGCTTTTTTACTAGTAAAAAAGCTTCCTCCTTAAAAAAATTTTTAAGAAAAACAAACAGGTCTAGGACGACTTTCTCCTAGGTAATTAGCTGTGACCACTACAAACTCAGCCTTGCGCTGCAATTCTTTAATATTGCGGGCTCCTCCATAGGTTAATCCGCTACGCAAGCCTCCTAAAAGAGAATCGATTAACTCTTTAGCCGATCCGCTTACAGGGCCCCAAAAATCGATCCCTTCAGCAACCGTTTTATCCTTTAATCCTCCATAAAAGTCCGTTTGAAAATCAGCACTAGCCTGGCCTCTAAATTTAGCTTCTCTTCCCTTTTTAGAGTCGCGCTTAGGAGCTGCGCTCTCTTCGGTCATAGCAAATAATTTTCCAATCATAACAGTACTGGCACCTGCTGCTAAAGCAAGAACCAAATCCCGACTATTGCGAATTCCTCCATCTGCAATCAAAGGAACACGGAGCTTTTCCGCTATTTTTGCACAATCGTAAATCGCTGTAAACTGAGGCACTCCAAAACCAGTTACCATACGAGTTGTACAAGCAGCGCCTGGACCAACACCTACTTTTACCGCATCAGCACCGGCGTTAACCAGGTCATGATAGGCCATAGCGGTACACACATTACCTGCTATAACCTCTTTGTCTGGGTGGGTGCGTTTAAGCTCTTGAATAAAATAGAACATCCTATCGGAATGACCATGCGCTACATCAATACACACACCGGCTGCTCCTAAATCAAGCAATTGTCTTGTTTGGTCAATATTTTGAATCCCACAAGAGATAAATATTTTATCGGTATATTTCTCTACCCACTGCTTTTGTATTTCAAAACTTACAAAGCGATGAAAAATAGGTATAGATCCTTCTTGCAGTAAAATAGGAGTTAAGGTTTCCCCTATTGTTGTATCCATATTGGAACATAAGATAGGTTGTGACATCTTAAGTTTTTTAGTTAGCCACGTCTCTAAAGAAGGCTCTGTACGAGAAGGAACATTATTGAATTGCGGAACAAGAGCTATATCATCAAAAGTATATGCATTTTTTATAGACATGCTAAAAACCTTTTCTGTTTAAAATTTGCTTTCACAAGCGAAAAACTGTAACATAGGCACAATACTTAAATCTAGTAATTTTGATATGATTACAGTAATTGTTCTTACAAAAAATTCTCAAGAAACCCTAGAAGATACGCTCTCCTCTGTACGAAGTTTTCCCGAAGTATTAGTCTATGATACAGGATCAACCGATACAACATTAGGTATAGCTAAACAATTCCCTAATGTCAAAATAAACCAATCTAAGTTTATCGGATTTGGCCCTACCCGAAATAAAGCTGCCAAATTAGCTACCTACGATTGGATTCTAGCCTTAGATAGCGATGAGGTCCTCTCTTCTAAGCTATCTCAAGAAATTCTAAGTACCTCTTTAGATCCCAACTTTGTCTATCAAATAGATCGACATAATTTCTTTAATGGTAAGTGGATTAAAAGCTGTGGTGGCTGGTATCCAGATCCTGTTATTCGTTTATACCATAGAAAAAAAACCCAGTTTACCGATTCTATGGTTCATGAAAAAATCTCTTCTCAAGAGATGCAAATCCATCCCCTCTCTTATCCCCTTCTTCACACACCTTATCGAAACATCCACGATTTTCTGAAAAAAATGCAAGTCTACTCAGATCTTTTTGCTGCTCAGAAAAAAGATTCTAAACCAGTCTCCTTAACCCAAGCCATTTTTCATGGATCTTTTGCCTTTTTTAAAAGCTACTTTCTAAAAAAAGGCCTAAAACAAGGAGTAGAGGGTTTTATTATTTCAGCCTATAACGGACATACTGCCTTTTATAAATATTTGAAATTACGAGAAGTGCAGAAATATCAGGATGATCTTTAATTTTTTGCTGAGTTTCTCATTGTAATCGGCGAGAAATATTAGAGAACTAGAATTTTATAAACAACTATCCTCATAATGACTTTTTTAAGCGTGATTATGGTAAAAATCAAAAAATTTGCTTTGAAAAATCAAGATATGACATACTTCCTCAATATATTTGAGGATATATGCAATTGAAAACTCAACAAGCTAAAAATAAGTTATTTATAATAGCTGAACATCAACAAGGATATTTCACTACACAGCAAGCTAAGGATTCCGGATACAAAGACAATACCCATCCTTATCATGTGCATTGTGGAGACTGGATTCGAGTACATCGGGGGATTTACCGCCTTTCAAAATTTCCTCAGACGGAAAGACCTGATTTAATGATTTGGGCTCTTTGGTCATGCAATAAACTAGGGAAAATGGAGGGTGTTTACTCACACCAAACAGCGCTTTCAATCTATAATCTTTCAGACATTATGCCTAATAAACTACATATGACTGTTCCTTTATCCTTTCGGCGCAACTCTTCGATTCCACCTATTTTAGTTCTGTATCGTAAAAACCTCGCAAAGAATAGAATTGTTTCTTTAGACGGCTATCTGCTTACTTCTCCTTATCAAACGCTTTTAGATGTGATTGAAAAAAATGTGATCTCTCATGATCTCATTCTGCAAGCAATAAAAGCAGCTTCTCAACAAGGTATTATTACACAAATAATGTTGAGACAACTTCTAAGAGAGCCAACTGTTCAATCTTCTACAATCTATCATTATTTAAAGGATGCTTAAATGTCTTCATTCAAAAAATTCAATAATTCTTTAGACTTTAGAAAAAGTTTAGAAATGAGACTCTTGAAAAGTTCTCAAGCTTTGGGTCAAGACTTACAACGTCTCAGAAAACAAGTAGCATTTGAGCGTTTCTTGGCGCGACTCTTTAAAGATCCAGATTCTCCATGGATTCTCAAAGGAGGCATGCAATGGAACTTCGCTTAAAAGTGGCTCGAGCTACGCAAGATATTGATCTTTTTGTAAAAACGCATACTCTTGTTGCAGATCAGGAACTTATCTTAGAATACTTACAACAAGACAGCAGTATGAATTTGTCTGACTTCTTTGAATATCAAGTAAGCGCTCCTCAATTAGCTTTGACTGGGCCCCCTTATGGTGGATTTAGGTTTCCTATTGAATCTAGAGTTGCCTCTCGTTCATTTGAAAAGTTTCATCTCGATATAGGCATCGGAGATATTTGCTTTGAGCCTCTTGAGAGGCTTCAAGGAAAAGGTTGGCTTGATTTTTGTGGTATTCCTAATCCTATGTACTTAGTTATATCAGTTGAGCAGCAGTTTGCAGAAAAAATCCACGCTTATACACTTCCCCGTGAACATGGTTACAATTCTCGAGTTAAGGATTTGGTTGATATGGCACTCCTTATTCAACTTCAGCAAATGAGTCGGAAAAAACTAACAACCGCTTTAAAGTTAACATTTTCCCGAAGAAACACACACGTTCTCCCTGCAGCACTAACCCATCCTCCTCAAGAATGGAAAGCTGCTTTTGAAGCTTTGGCTAATGAATGCAACCTAAAAGGGGATATGAAGATAATTTTTTGCTTAGTTGCTGATTTTTATGAAGAAACTATGTTGCTAAAAAGCGGTTAAACTTTTCAGTCAAATAATCGAATTATTATAGGTAAGTCTCCTGCAACCAAATAGGATCCATCTAAAAAACAGATTTTTACAATAAACATAAGAATGGGATAGTGGCAGTCTGGCTCTTTTGCCTTTTTTAAAAGCTACTTTCTAAAAAAAGGCCTAAAACAAGGAGTAGAAGGTTTTATTATTTCAGCCTATAACGAACATACTGCCTTTTATAAATATTTGAAATTACGAGAAATGCAGAAATATCAGGATGATCTTTAAATTTTCTTTAGACGGAAAGACCTGATTTAATGATATGAGCAAAATAAAGATTGATTGGGTGCCCTTAACAAAATAGAAAAATCACTTGTTGAAAAAAATTTTAACTATCAGATATTGTTTGTGGACAAAAATAGGAGCTTGCATATCTATGTCAATTTGTGGATTTGGTGGAACCGCTATCCTTCAACCAAATGAAAGCAATGGTAAAATTTTTACCCCTTTACCTAAGGTGGCTCATTTAATTCAACTCATTGCTGCACCAATTTTATATGCATGTAAGCCCGTATGGCGAATTGCTTATGCAATCTAGTGCAATATTTCAGAAGCCTTAAAAAATTTTGCGCTCAGAAAAGGAAAATATTCCAAGCGAAGAAAAAGTAGAAACGATTACCTAATGTAGGAAGGATATGTTTAAAGAGGTTTTTTTTACACTGATTGCTCTGTGTGACATTAATGCAGAAACAGGAACGGAGACTGATACCAAGATACAGAGTATTACAGAAACGAAAATAGATACAAAGATGCAAGACATTATGGAGCTAATCCGTTTAGCTGTTTTACAAGAAGAGCAAATGGATATAATTCTGCCCTCGCTAGTTCAACAGGCGGTTACTTCTGCAAAGAATGATATGGATGTTAAGAAAGTTATTGCAGATGTAAAAGAAAAGATTCTTAGCGAAGCTTATCTAAAAAAATTTGTAGAAAATTTTGATAAGATATTTACTTATAATGAGATCCAATTCCTTCTTAGCTATTATAGAGCAGATGCAGTAAAAAAACTTTTTAAAAAAGGCGCTGAAACACTTCTTCCAGTTTATGCAGGCATTCAAGAAGTCATTGCAGAGATTGTCAAGCCCCCTCTTTTAGAAGACAACGTTGCCGCAGTTACTGCTTCCAATTTTCAGAAAGAAGTAAAAGAGTTCAAAGGTAGTGTTCTTTTAAAAGTTTACTCTACAATGTGTGGACCCTGTCAAGTTATAAAACCCATCTTTTCAGAACTCAGTACTGAATTGGGAGATAAGGTCAAATTTTGCAAAATAGACCTTAGCTTCGAGCTTGAGTTGTTAAAAGAGCTTGAAGTAGTTTCAGTGCCTACTATCTTATTTATCAAGGATGGAAAAATAATAGACCGTCATGCCGGTTTAATTAGCAAGGAAGATCTAAGAAACAAGATTGTAAAAAATGGTATTACTTCTGGAGGTTAGCGGCTAGATTTTTGTATTAAGATGTGGGGGATAAACCCAAGAAAAAATTAAAGCTGCTAAAAAATGAACTCCTTTTACGAAAGTTTCATAGAAATTCAAACCTTGGTTTCCAAGTTGCAACAAATTATCTAATCTTACTTTCGCTTCAGAAATGCCAAGACCATCAGCTATTTCATAGATGTGCTTGGCATAGCTCAAAGAGAGTGGAACTCCACGTCCATACTCATATAAAACACCCAAATTGAATAAAGCTTGAGGAATTCCTTTTGCTGCAGCAAGCGTAAAAAACTGGGCCGCTAGTTCATCTGATTGTTTAAACCCGCATTGTCCATTCAAGTAAATGATCCCCATTTGAAATAATGCCTGGGGATATCCCTTATCTGCAGAAAGAGAAAACCACTTGCCAGCTTCTTCATCCGATTTCTGAAGATCTCCTCGTCCAGAAAGATGCATTGTTCCTAGCTCAAATTGTGCTTGTGGCATGCCTTTCTCAGCTGCTAAACCAATCCAATAGGCTGCATTTTTCTCGGATTGTTGGCATGTTCCTATTCCCAACAAGAAAAGCATTCCAAGCTTCCATTGAGCATTGGCATCTCCTTGAGAAGCGGCTTCCTTTAAGTAATCTGTCAATTGAGAAAAAGATTCCTGATTTTCCACTGAAGGTATTTCCGTCGAGCAAATGGGAATGGAAGCTTTGTATGGCGTAAACTCCCACACGTGTTGTTCATTTTTCTCGTTATAAGAAACTGGTTTTATTTCTTGATTCTCGCAGTTCTGCAAACAAGTTTTCGTGTCCCACAAATCTCCAATTGGTGCATAAACGGTTTTTTTTGAAACATTAGAAATAGACTGCGCAATTCCTAAACCTGAATTGCATGAATACAAGAAGATCTTGGCGTCTGGAGTGAGTAAAGAAAAATCTTCTTCTACAATGCAATTTTTTTGATAGAAGGGTTTGCGCCAAAATTGATACCAAGAAATTTCATTCCCAAATTGCAACTGATCAGAATACCCATGTGCCATGACAACCAAAAAAGAGACTTTTTTGCCAAGCTCTAAGTGCGCATTGCGAATCGCTTGGCCAAGCTGTCTGGCGTCCTCTATGGTTTTAATGGCCACCTTATGAGTTTTTGCAATTTGAAGAAGCCAAGACTGTGCTGGCGCAGATGAAAATATGTTGTTAACGTCGTACTTTGCTTTAATAGTTAAAGCAACAGGAGCACTATCGTTTTTGTTTGTATTGGATTCGTCAAGTTTTGTCAAAAATCTTTGAGAAGATATGTTTGAAATACTCATGCGAAACGCTCTTTTCTACCACTCCCAAGTAAAACACGGAATGAATCTATGCTTACCAAACGCAAATGATTGCGTGTGCAGTAAATGTTTGAAGCTATTTCTCTAATTCTATCAAAACATTCAATGGCCAAAGCGTACGTTTTTTGATAAATATAATTGCCACTTAATAACCGTTGCTCTTCTTGAAACAGAATGTTTGATAATCGATATTTTGCATGGAAAACCTCGAATTCTGAGGCGATTTTGTAATGCTCCTTGGCTTGTCTTAAAGAACGAGGGACCCCTCTTCCTAGTTCGTACATTAGGCCTAGAAAGTAACTAGCTTGAGGCATTAATTTTTTTGTGGCGCGAGAAAAGAATTTGAAGGCCTCTTCATCAGATTGTTGCAAACCAAAATTTCCTTGATAAAAACTAACCCCAAGATGAAATAAGGCCTGTGGGCACTCTTGGGCGGCTGAGAGCTGAACCCATTCGAGCGCTTTTGCTTCAGATTGCTCAATCCCTCCTTGCCCAGACAAATAAAAAATTCCCAATGTGTATTGAGCCCCAGGGTGACCGTGATTAGCTGCTATGGTAATCCAATGCAATGCCATTTTTTCCTGATTTTCATATCCTTTATGCATACGCAGATAAAATACTCCAAGCTTAACTTGGGCATTTGTATCGCCTGCTTCAGCTTTTTGTCTCAAATAAGATTCCATTTCACAGAACGAATTGTTTGTTTCTTCAGAGTTCATAGCACATGATGGAATTGATATGGACGATGAAGATGGATCGAAAACATTCATATGTTGTTCATTTTTCTCATTATAAGAAAGTACACAGATTTCTGGATTAGGCCAATTGTGGAAACAAGTATCGACAACTCGAAGCATTTCTGTGGGAGCAAAAACAACTCTTTTAGAAACGGTAGATAAGACTTTTGCTATTCCTTTAGCCGATGCGCATGAGAGCAGAATAATTTTTGCATCTGGCGTAAGCATTGAAAAATCCTCCGCATGTACATCTTCTTTTCGATATAGAGGCCTTTTTATCCACCCGAACCTATACCAGGGAACATTTTCTCCAAATCGAAAAAAATCTGAACGTCCATGTGATAATACAACCAACACAGATGCTTTTTTCCCTAATTCCAAGCAGCCTTCACGAATGTTTTTACCGAAGAGTGATGCATCATCAATGCTTTTTAAAACAACACGATGGGTTTTAGCCATTTGAAGTAGCAAAGATTGAGCTGAGCCACACAAAAGCTCTGTAGCATCATACTTTCCCATTACTACTACAGCTGCAGGAGCTTCTTTACTTTGTTTAGCATTACATTTGCTAAAATCTTCGAAAAACAAAATAGCTTTTGTAGAATTCATCACTCTCATATCAAGTAAACGGTATAACTATGAAACACTTAAGTCTTGACTATCTGTTGTCTCAAGGCAAACTTCTTGCATGGCCTGGTAAATAGGGATAATCGACATGCTCTCTTTTGTATATTTTTTCATAGCTTCTGATTTAAAAAAACTGGTTAAATACTCAATTTCTTCCATGGAAAGCCGTTCAAAAGATGAAGAAAACTGCTTAATGAAATCATCACTTCTTATATGCTTTTTTGCAGAAATAAGGGCCTGACCGCTTTTGAGATTTTTACCTAAAGCGATAGCCTGCGTGGAAAAGGTGCTGATCATAATATCGAGTTGCTTGGGCTGCATTAACGCAGATCGAACCAGTTCGCAGACCGCATGAGTTTTTTCTGGTGACACGTGCTTATCTCCTACTCTAGTGATTGAGAATACTTTTTTCTTAATATTATTTTAAATTAATAGAATGCCTGCAAAAACAAGCAGGCATTCCAAAAGAGGCTATTTCTAAGCAGCCAAAAGACCACCCACTGCAAAGGGCAAGCAACCGTTAAAGCAAAGCACGAGCCCAACAGGCGATAACGTAGCTGCTGCTGAAGCTGCAACACAAGCAGCATAACATGCTGCGTAAGCTCTGTCCCCAGAAACTTTTGATTGCTCTCCCAATGTTGCTATAATAGGCAGAGAAGCTTTTTGAACCTTTGAGTTTGTATCAGAACTCTTCTGAAGTTCTAATGCTTGCACTGCATAAGATGCTGATGTATTAATTGGATTAATCATAATGTACCTCTAGTAATTTTACATCCTTCAAAAACCTCAAGAATTTATAAATTTTATCTTAAAGATTCATGAAGTCATTATAACTTATTTGAGTTTATGGATTTTTTTCAAGATAAATTTTGACTTCATTTAATTATTTTTTTGTTTATTTTGAGTCTTTTAGAAGTAGAAGATTTAGGGCTTTTTGCTAGATTTATTCGGATAGACCCAGCGAAAATCCCTTTAAATTATTGATTTTTCGCTGGGTTTTATGCTATAGTCAGCGAAAACACAGAAAAAAAATGAACGCTATTATTGGTCGAAAAAAAGAGCTTGAAATACTCCAGGAAATTTATGGGTCGACTGAGCCTCAGTTCCTTGCTGTTTATGGAAGAAGAAGAATAGGTAAGACCTTCCTTATTAGTGAATTTTTTAAAAACAAGGGCATTTATTTTGAAATAACAGGAATGAAAGAAGGCTCTAGAGCTGAGCAGCTTTTTCAATTTGCCTATGAATTTTCCCGTCAGTTTAATCAAGGGAAACGGATCACTCCTCCAGAAAATTGGGCACAAGCCTTGAATTTATTACATGAGGCTGTTGAAAAAATAGAAGACAAGAAAATCATTCTTTTTTTTGATGAGGTCCCCTGGATTGCTTCTCCCCGTTCTAAATTTTTAAATGCTCTAGAGCATTTTTGGAACCGTTATATATCTAGAAAAAAAAATGTAGTCCTCATTATTTGTGGGTCTTCGGCATCCTGGATTATTAGAAATATTATAAATAATAAAGGAGGGTTATATGGCAGAGTGACAAGAAAAATGCGCCTGCTTCCCTTCTCTCTTTTAGAAACGGAAAAATATCTTAAATCCCGTCATATTGAATTAGAGAGAAAACAAATCATTGATATTTATATGGCAATGGGAGGAGTTCCGAAATATCTTTCTTATATAGCCCGAGGCAAGTCTGCAGCTCAAATCATCAATGATGTGTGCTTTTCCTTAAATGGTGGGCTTTATAACGAATTTGACAATCTTTATAAGTCTCTTTTTGAGAACTACGAACATCATATAGCTATTGTAAAAGCTCTTGCTAAAGCTGTCGATGGGCTTACAAAAAACGAGCTTTTAAATAAAATAAAATTAACCTCCGGTGGAACCTCAAGCAGAATTATTGAAGAGTTAATCGATGCGGGTTTTCTTATCCATGTCCCCTCCTTCAACAAAAAGAAGGCTGGAGGAATCTACCGACTTATCGATGAATACTCTCTTTTTTACTTAACTTGGATTGCAGAGAATTCTAAGATTGGCTTAGAAAGTGTTGATTCGGAATTCTGGATAAAAAAACAGAGCACATCCAAGTGGAATACATGGAGTGGATGCGCCTTTGAATCTCTTTGCTTAAAACACATTCAAAAAATAAAAAAAGCGCTTGGTATTTCAGGCATAAGTACCATTGAATCAGGATGGCGTTATCTGCCAAAAAAAGCGATTAATGAACAAGGAGCGCAAATAGATCTTGTTATAGACAGAGCGGATAAATGCATCAATTTATGTGAAATGAAATATAGCTCTTCAGAATTTACCATCGATAAATCTTATGAAGAAAAGCTGCAGAATAAAAAGAATGTTTTTAGAGAACAAACAGAGACGGCTAAAACTCTATTTGTGACCATGGTAACCACCTATGGTGTCAAAAAGAACGCCCATTATCTTTCAGTGATTGATAATCAACTGACAATGGACGATCTTTTTTGAAGATCTCTATTGAAAAATATCGGAGAAATTTTGTTGCTTCAAGAAAACAAAAAACGTATTAAAGAAAGGCAAGGAGAATTTTTACTTCAACTCCAAGATGATTTTTGCAAATGGTGTCAAGATGTTCTTCATCATTGAAGGGGTAAGCGGAGCAGGAAAAAGCTGCTTACTCAACGCACTACAAAAACTGTTTGTTACTCATTATCCAAAAGCAACAAAACTATTTATTAGCGAGCATTTTACTCAAAGAAGCTTGGAACACCTCCGAGACGGAAAAAACCTTTCTTCTTCTGCTATTGAAGAAAGTTTAGATGCTACCTTATCCGTATTGGAAGGATTTGATCAAAGATTGAACCAGTCAAAATTTGCTCATAATCCAATGTTATTGCAAGGATCGATTGAAAGATTTCACCTAACCTATTTGACCGAAGGGTGGATTGATCTAAGGTTAGGAAAAAAGACCGCAACTAGACTCAGTAAACTCCAATGTCAGCAAGTAGTTCTTAAAATCCCCCCTTCTTTAATAGAAGAGAGGATCTTTTCTACGGTAAAATACAGAAATGTAGAATGGGAGAAATATCTCTTTAGTCTAGGTTCTAAAAAAGAAGTCACGATACATTTTAGTAAATGGCAAGAAAGACTTCATGCTTATGCACAGGTCATTGAAAAATTCATTCCTACTCTCTACCTTGATACTAAGGAACAGAACTGGGATACTTTGGCAAAAACTCTTTATGATTTGACAACAAATGGTTAAAAAATATGCTTAGAGCATCTTCGCCTTTTTAAAGAATGAATGATCTTTATTCCCCTAAAAAAAATGGCGTGCTTACGAAAGACATTCTAATGGAGCCCTTAAGATTCTTACGAGCGCATCAACATGATACAGTAGATCTAGATTCAACAAGACTGGCATCCAAACTGACAAGAAATTTGTTAATTTCTTTTATAATAGGAACCGATATTGCTTCATTCAAAGCTGCAGAGGAATGGAAAAAGTCAAAAAATGGCCTTTTACCTTCATCTAGATCCTTTTGTATTGCGCCATTTATAAATTGGGTTCTTAGCTCACCACTCTTTATATATGCCAAAATGCCAGAGATACTCCGATCAAAATATCCATTAGCAAGATTACTTACTGAAGACATATGCCTTTCCTTAGGAAGCAAATCTCCCCATTTAGAGCTTAAAATCTTTTCTAACTCCTGCTGAATTGGTATATAAAGTACTGTTTTGTCTGGAAAATTCTTACTAATAGTTTCTTGTAAAGAAGCTTGAAGCTCTACAGATAACTCGCTAGCATCACACTGCAACTCTGAGGCATAAAACATGGGAATAATACCAATATCAGGAGGCCCAATAATCACAAAATAACCTTTAGGATGCTTATTTTTCAAATGCTGCACATAAGATACCAGACTATTTGGCACGAGATTACATATCTTTTCTTTTTTTTGCTCTTTTGTCAGCTCTTTGTCTACTAAAGTTAGCATAAGATCATTGCCACCGGCTAGAAAAATGAATAGATTTCCTTCTTCTACCTCCTTACTGCTGACATCTTTAAGATATCTAGATATTTGACTTTCTAATGAATATTTATTAAAGTCTAGGGCTGGAAAAATATATTGAAAGAATCTTTGTGTTTTATATTTTATTACAATTGTGGCGTTAGAAATAGCATAATTATTTCCACCTAAAGCTTTCCAAGCTGGTTTACATTCTAGTTTATAGGCCTCGAAAATTTTCTCTACTAATAATGCGTTATCAGAAAAGACCACCCCATCATGAGCAGACGGGGGAGATGTCATATGAATTCCTTTAAACAGCCAAGATGATTTACTAAGAATAGAAAAAAAGTTTCCGTTATCACTTAGTGAGTCCCCAAAAACGATTATCTGTTTTATGGAAGGATGTTGTAAATTATCTGTAACTTTCTCCATTATCCAAACACCTATTTAGTAAGATAAAAAGTTTATATGTTTTAAATGGACGTTATTTAAGAGCCTTCTGCAAAGGCTTGATTAACAATTCCAGATAAATGTTCGATAGAAGCCGTATCTAATGGCGAATTATGATCGGATGTTACCCCTAGGTAATGCTTATTCTTATGAATCCCTTCTTTAAGTAGCTCAAAAGCTAAAGAACCTCTTTTTTTAATTACACCATCTGTTTCAGATAAATCATCAATGCTTTCTAATGGGTGAAAGTTTTCTTTCTTAGTTTTTTGTAAAATAATTTCTGGTACTTGTAATTTTTTAGAGGAGGCTACAGAACTCATCTCCCAACCAAGACATTTTATGGAAAATCCTACAAGCCTACCCATCATTTGTGAAACAAGTTGGCTCAAGGTAGAAAATGTTCTATCTTTTACAAAAACGTATTTTATGTCTTTTTTCAAGGGATGGACTTTTAAAGCCTCTCCTTGTATAGCTCCACCAATAGAAAAACCATATCCAATAATCTCCTTAGCTCCTATACCTTGTTCTTGATCTTCTAAAAATGTAAGCATAGCACGATAAGCTTTACTGATTGTTTGTACGCTAGCTGAACCAGAGCTTGCTCCAGCTCCTGGAGGGTTAAACAGAAGAGCATTGCAGTTAAGCGCACTCAAAACTTCTTTAAATCCATTGTCCGATAATTTGGACTCATAAAATTCACCATTTCCATTGGATGCTAAAAGCCATCTTTTATTAGCAAAAGTATCTGGTCTGCCCATTATTACACTGTCTATTTTATGACTATCAACTTCGATGGTCATGCGTTTATACTTCCAATTGCCGATCAATGGAACTTTTAATCGAGTCTTAGCAAGACTATCAGCAAAACCCTTTTTAAAAGGGCCAATTATCAACGGACTTGCGATAGGTAAAATGCATGTCCCAGCAATGATTTGAAGAAGCTTATAAATTCCTGCTGATAAAGCAAGAGCTGATATAGACTGTTTTAAAGAAGCTTTCCCTATAAGACGAGAGAGTGTATGAACACCTGTGAAGAGAACTATGGTTGGTAGAATTTTTTTAGCAATTCTAATAATTTTATGTTCAGTATTCCATGTATAGCTAACAGGCAAGCATTCGCTGAAAGAGAACTCTTGTTTACTTATTGAAAAATAATGGGGTTGGTTATAAAACGCCTCTTCCCCATATAAAATCGTATTTTGAAATGGGAACACCGCATCGATAGAATGAGCAGGACGTTCTGCTTCTTTATATTCCACGTATTTAATAGAGTTGTCATCAGTAAGAATGGGGTACATTTCCAATAAACGGTCTATAGCTTCTTCTGGAGTAATAGAGGAAGGAAATGGAATTTTAACTATGAAACTATTTTCGCCCCTTACGAAAATGCATTCAAGTTTGTCATCATTGAGAAGGAGATAAGCCTTATCTCCTTCTGC
>JBAUFS010000126.1:0-11093 GCA_049679255.1 Candidatus Rhabdochlamydia sp. | reverse complement strand
ATCTGAAATAGGCATTTTTAACATAAAAAGTACTATGAACTTTGAATTAACTTGATGAATTAACTAAATTTTTTGGAAGAAAATAATAAATCATATACTTAATATTGCAACCTGCTCAATGTGGGATGAAACACTTAACAAGTTAGAGAAATCTTCATTGCTGGGATTTTTTGTCTGTAAGATCTCAGCTGAAGCTTATGGCTTACAAAAATCCTCGTGGACACCTTTGCAGAAAATCGATTGCTTAATGAAAGAATTACAGACAAAGGGTCCTTTATATGTAGTAGGAAACCTTGGTAGACCAACTTATGTTGATGAGCCTTTTAAAATGAGCCAAAAAATTTCTGAAAGAGATATTTATGCATGGCGTCCTGGTGCCACTCGGAATCCAGATCTAGGCCATGCGATATTGCTTGTTGGAGCAAAAAAAGTTCAAGATAAGGCATTTGTTTACTTTATCGACTCTGTAGATCCAAGCGATCCTAACGATCGTTCCAAGCAAAAAATATATATGATATCCTATACCAATTTAACCTCAAATATTTGCGATCTGCATGGACGAGGGCAACAAAATTCCCCTGTTGGATATGCTTATCAAGGAACTTTTAAGATGAATTAAAAAAAACTCTTGTTTATTTAGTGAGCAGCTATGCCTTGTGATTTATCAAAAGATGCTCTATTATTTTTGTTTTTATTATGTATACACAACATCAAATGGATCAAACTATTGCTGCTATCGCTACTGCCCCAGGAGAGGGAGGGGTTGCGGTTATTCGTGTGGCTGGAAAACAATCGATAGAAATTGTAGCTAAGGCTTTCTCAGGTCCTATTCATTCTTATCCCTCACATACCGTTCATTTAGGTAAGATTGTAAATGCAGATCAAGTAATCATTGACGAGGTTCTGGTCCTCGTTATGCGCGCTCCTAAGTCCTATACAGGAGAGGATATCGTAGAGATTCACTGCCATGGAGGATCTTTAATTTCACGCAGAGTATTAGAAACTACTTTAGAAGCGGGGGCTAGAGCGGCAGGTCCAGGTGAATTCACTTTTCGCGCTTTTATGCATGGAAAAATAGATCTTGTACAAGCAGAGGCCGTACAAAATCTCATTGCAGCTAAAAATGATCTTGCCCTGCATGCAGCTGAACAACAACTACAAGGACAGCTTTCTTCTCGCATTCTCTACTTTCAAAAGCAGCTGGTTGATATTGCAGCCATGTTCGAAGCCTGGGTTGACTTCCCTGAAGAGGATTTGGAATTTGCAAGTATCGAAAACGTGATGGTTCGATTAGAAGTTTTAAGAAAACAAATTTGCTATTTGGCAGCTACTTTCCAAGAAGGAAAACTACTGCAGTTTGGGCCCACTTTATGTTTAATAGGGCCACCCAATGCAGGTAAATCCTCTTTGATGAATGTTTTGCTAGGTAAAGAGCGCGCCATTGTCACCTCTATTGCTGGAACCACACGTGACACCTTAGAAGAAGAGCTACTCATAGGGAATTTGCATTTTCGCTTAATTGATACAGCAGGAATTCGAGAAACAAAAGAGATCATTGAGCAAGAAGGAATTCGCAGATCAAAAGAAGCGATGCAAAAAGCCGATCTTGTTTTGCTGATCTTAGATGCTTCTTTGCCTCTTTGCCCTTATGCAAATCAACTACTCTCTATGGTGGATACTGAAAAAACTCTTCTTGTATGGAATAAGAGTGATATTGCATCTGTTATACCTGATAGGGAAAACAGCTTGCTTATCTCCGCTAAAAACCAAACAGGTATTGAAGAACTCAAACAAAAGATCTCTCAAATGATCTGGCAAAAAGCCCCTCCTTCCAAAGAAGAAGTGCTTATTACCAATATCCGTCATGAAAGGAGTTTGCTAAATGCTGCTATTTCGCTTAAAAGAGTAATCGATGGCCTTCATACGAACTTATCTCCTGAGTTTCTCTCTTTTGATCTAAAAATCTGCCTACAAGAGCTAGGGGGAATTATCGGTCATGATATAACAGAAGACATCCTAACTGCTATCTTCTCCAAGTTTTGCGTGGGAAAATGAATAAAAAAAAACGCGCGCAACGCATTCAAAATATTTTACATCATTTATTTCCCGATCCTGAGATTCCCTTGCAGTATCAAGATCCTTATACCTTATTGATTGCAGTTGTCTTATCTGCACAAAATACAGATAGAAAAGTCAATCAAGTAACCCCTACTTTATTTGCAAAAGCCTCTACCCCTCAACAAATGCTAACTTTGAGCATAGAAGAAATTGCTAGTATGATTAAAACTTGTGGCTTAAGCAATACAAAAGCAAAGGCTATCTGGAATCTCTCTAAAATCCTTGTTGAGCAACACAAAGGTAGAGTTCCAAACTCTTTATCTGCTTTAGAGAAACTTCCTGGTGTAGGACATAAAACCGCATCAGTTGTTGTATCACAAGGATTTGGCAAACCCGCTTTCCCCGTAGACACGCATATCCACCGCTGTGCAAAGAGGTGGTTGTTAAGTCGGGGAAAAAATGTGGAAGAAACGGAAAAAGATCTTAAACGCCTGTTCCCTAAAAAAAGCTGGAATAAACTTCACTTACAAATGATTTATTTTGCAAGAGAGTACTGTCCTGCTCGTGGCCATAAAAAAGAGCTGTGCCCTATCTGTCAATGGATCGATGAGCCTAGCGATTGACCCATTAATCCACGCACCTCTTGACTGCGTGCGCTACTCTCTAATAGATCCTGATCAAAACGAATCCGATTAGGTTCAAATAATAAAATCAAACAAGATCCTCCAAAAGAAAAATATCCCTTTTCATCCCCTTTTTCATACATTTTATGAGCTTGAAATGTTTGGTGAATGCTTCCTACGTGAGTTGCCCCTATTTCTATGTATAACAGATTCCCAAAATGTGAAGTGGTAAGCGTAGTAATTACTCTTTTATTTTCACTTAAAATCTTTATGTTGCGTTTAAGAGCTACTGGATTTACAGAAAAAAGAGCACCGTTAATTAATTGAGATTGCCCAGGAGTAGCCCTGCAGGGAAAATGAAATCTATGATAGTCAACAGGACAAAGCCTTGCGATAACCATCGATCCAGCTTGATACTTGTTTGCCAACTCTTCATTTTTAAGCAGCTCTTTTAAAGAGAACTTTTTTCCTTTAACAAAAAAATGAGAAACCTCTCTTACATCTGAAAAAACCAAATATCGAGCATCAGTTGGTAAAATAGCCTTATTTTCCTCTTGAGCAATAGGTCTTGCTTCGGGTTTCAAGCGACGAATAAAAAAATCATTAAAGCAGCTAAAGCTGCTAACAAGCTCCAAAAATTCAGAAGTATCGATATTAAATTTTTTGATAAAAGGAATAACCTTATAACGACTTATAGAAGTTTTTTGAAAAAAGCCGTACAATTTAGAAAAAAAAGAAAACCTGGCGGTTAACGGTAAGATAAAAAAAGAAATCACACGCGATAAAAAAGTATCTTTATATAAAAGGTCTATAAAAAATTTTCCATATACCTTTTCTTCTCTTTTTTCCTTAGTCAGACGATCCAAATAAATGATTTTAGACATATTTCCTTCAAAAAAAGATTTCTTGTTTTTTTATCGTAAAGAATTCTTCTTAAAAATGAGTTAAAGTTAACTATAAAAAATAATTTAATAAAGAACATTAGCTTAGAGTCTTGCAAGAAAACCTCTAATATCCTAGCCTCAATAGGTAATTTAAGACTAGGAAAACCAAGATGCTGAGCGTTTTAAAAAAATTTTTTGGTACATCTCAAAGCCGTCTATTAAAGAGATATCTAAAAACAGTTGCAGAAGTTAATCGGTTGGAAAAGAGCTTTCAACAACTCTCTCATGAAGAAGTGCGTCAAAAAACAGCCGAGTTTAAAGAGCGCTATCTAAAAGGAGAGACATTAGAAGATCTTCTTCCAGAAGCTTATGCAGTTGTCAAAAACGCTTGCCGTCGTCTATGTGGAACGGATATTCATGTATCCGGTTACGATCAAAAATGGGATATGATCCCCTATGATGTACAAATTCTAGCTGGGATTGCTATGCATCATGGTGCTATTGCAGAAATGCAAACCGGCGAAGGAAAAACACTAACAGCATCTATGCCTCTATATTTAAATGCTTGCACAGGTAAACCAGTACATCTGGTGACAGTGAATGATTATTTAGCAGAAAGGGATTGTCAATGGATTGGCACCATCTTTAGATGGCTAGGATTAAATGTAACTGCATTAACAGGTAGTACCCCTCATCACATCCGCAATCAAATATACGCTGCAGATATTGTTTATGGAACGGCTTCTGAATTTGGTTTTGATTATTTACGTGATAACTCCATGGCACAATCAAAAGAAGATCAAGCACAAAGAGGATACTTCTTTGCTATTGTTGATGAAATCGATTCCATTTTAATTGATGAAGCCAGGACCCCTCTTATTATTTCAGGTCCTGTTAGTCATTCACGCCAAATGTACGATGATTTAAAAGATGATGTGCATGTACTTGTAAAGCGTCAAAGAGACTCCTGTAATCATTTAGCGCTAGAAGCTCGTAAAATTTTAGAAAAATTCCATCTTATTGATGAAGAAGAAACAGAAAAGCTTAAGCTATCAAAAACCCAAGAAGCAGAATATGAGAAAGCTTTTCGAAATCTCTGGCTTGTTAGCAAAGGAATGCCTCAAAATAGAATTCTTAAAAAACTTCGTGAAAATCCTAAGTTAAGAGCTGAAATTGAAAAATGGGATACGTATTTTTATGCTGAGCCCAATAAAGAAGAGCGCCATGATGCTCTAGCAGAGCTTTTAATTATTGTTGACGAGCGCGCTAATGAGTTTGAATTGACCGATAGAGGAATTCAGCAATGGGTTGATGGTTCGAAAAACCAGATCTCCTCGGACGACTTTGTCATGTTAGACTTAGGCCATGAATATGCTCATATCGATCAACACCCCTCATGGGATGAACAAGAAAAGCGCAATCAAAAAATTCTATTGAGAGAAGAAGACGCGCGCCGTAAAGAACGCTCTCATAATTTAAGGCAGCTTCTACGAGCTCACTTACTGATGGAAAATGATGTCGATTACATCATCGAAAATCAAAAAATTGTGATCATCGATGAAAATACAGGACGTCCTCAACCAGGTAGACGGTTTGCAGATGGACTGCATCAAGCAATCGAAGCAAAAGAGGGTGTTGCTATTCAAGGAGAAACACAAACCTATGCAACAGTTACCCTGCAAAACTATTTTAGACTATATACGAAGCTCGCTGGCATGACTGGCACTGCGATGACAGAGGCCAATGAATTCAAAGAGATTTATAAGTTAGACGTATTAGCAATCCCCACTCACCATCCTTGTATCCGCAAAGATTACGATGATGAAATTTATATGACCGAGCGAGAAAAATATCATGCTCTTGTAAAAGATATCCAGTCGGTTCATTCGCAATCTCGTCCTATTTTAATTGGAACAGAATCTGTAGAAGCTTCGGAAAAATTATCTCGCATTTTGAAACAACACCAATTAGAGCATACCATTCTCAATGCAAAAAATCATGCTAGGGAAGCAGAAATTATTGCAGAAGCGGGCTCAAAAGGAGCTATTACAGTTGCAACAAATATGGCTGGTAGAGGAACAGACATTAAACTAAAAGAAGGTGTAGCAGCTAGCGGTGGATTATATGTCGTTGCAACTACACGTCATCAATCTAGACGTATTGATAGGCAGCTAAGAGGTAGAGGAGCGCGCCAAGGGGATCCTGGCACCTCTAAATTCTATGTTTCTTTTGAAGATTCTTTAATGCGGTTATTCACCTCTCCTAGAATTACTACTTTTTTACAAAGATTCCGCCCTCCAGAAGGAGAAGCAATTACTGCAAAAGTATTAAACAAATCCATTGAAACCGCTCAAAAACGGGTAGAACAACGCAATTATACCATGCGTAAACATACTCTAGAATACGATGATGTGATGAATAAGCAGCGAGAAGAAATCTATTCTTTCCGTAATGAAGTATTGCACATCGAGAATTCTCTCTCTCTTGCGCGTGAAATTTTAGAAAGTATTTGCATACAAATGTGCCATCGATTTTTCTCTTCTCGTAATACAGAAGGAGGTTGGAATCCGGAAGGATACACGCAATGGTTACATACCCACTTCCCCTTAACCTTTGACCCTAAAGAATTCGATAACGATTATTTGCAGTTAGAAGATATTGAACAATTAGCCACAAAAAAAATACTCGAGGCATTTGAACAAAAAATTGAACATGAATCTCAAAAAATTCAGCAAACACAATCTTTATTTGTCTCTGCTGATTTAGATTCTGCTGAAAAAGTTTTATGCCAAGTTGTGCGCGGATTGCTGATTCGTATCATTGATCGCCTCTGGCAAGAACATTTGTTACACATAGATCACTTGCGCTCTGAAGTGCATTTACGCGCAGTGGGTCAGAAAGATCCTTTGATGGAATTTAAACATGAAGCTTTTGCTTTATTTGATCGTTTAAGTTTAGAAATCAAGCAAGAAATCGCACATGCTTTGTTTAAATTTACTATGGTTATGCCGGAGAATTTTGTTGAACCTAGTATAAATAAAAGATCCCCTTTAATCGATTTATCTCAAATAACCCCTTCGAGAAGAGTAAAACCTATTTAAAATGGTGCACTTTTTTATATCCTAAAAAGAATAGGGGAAAAGAAGCTAGACAATAGAAAAACCAATAATGACTATTCCATTCTAGCCGCAAATAGCCTTCATCAGAAAAGAGCAATTGAAGTATCCCAACGATAAACAAGTTAGCCGCAATGGACAATAGTAAAATAGGCCAAAAGCTATTCTTGTCTTCTTGATATTCCTTCTCTGTTTTTTCCTCTATTTTAGGAAAAACACTGCTGCTAGATGCAGAAACAAATTTTTTTTCCAAGATAGGCTCCTTAGGGGCTTTAAGCAAAACCGTTGCACTCTTTTGCTCATTTAATTTTTGTTCATCCTGCTTAATCGGAGGATTTTTTTTTAGCGAATAAGGAGGAGGATAAAAAGAGAGCAGACTATCTTGAAGAGCTTTTTGTTGCAAATAATTTTTTTCAAAAGCATTGCTACTTTGTTCCGTTGCACAATAGGGACAATGCAGAGCTTCGACAGGAATACGCCCATCACAGCTACTACACATTTTTTGTCGCTCTTTATCCATCATAAAACAATCAAGCTTAATATAAAATATTCTAACTTCATTTTCACACACATAAGACAAAACTTCTAGCTTTTTTCTTTTTCTAATCAGATATATCTAATTATCAATCAATTTGGTTCAAATTAATTTTGAATAAAAAGAATTAAGAGCAACCTTTTTAGATTTGCCATTGCATCATATTTTTTAGCGTTTTAATATATTAGCAATCAAAATGGAGCTTTCATGGATCAAAAAAAATATGATATTGCAGTAATTGGGGCAGGACCTGGAGGATATGTAGCTGCTATTAGACTTGCACAAGAGGGTAAAAAAGTATGCCTTATAGAAAAACAATTTTTAGGAGGAACTTGTCTTAATGTTGGCTGCATCCCTACAAAAACCCTCCTATCCCATGCAGACCTTTTACATAGAATGACCCATGCTGCTGAATTTGGGATAGAAATAGGTTCTATTCATCTCAACTATGCAAAAATGAAACAGCGTAAAGACAGCGTTATAGAAAAAATGCGTAAAGGATTGCAGGGGCTATTGCAATCTAATCAGATTACCATCTTACACGGACAAGCAGAGTTTATATCGCCCAAAGAACTTAAAATCACAGGTGAGGAAGCTTGCAAGATTGAAGCAGAACAAATGATTATTGCAACTGGTTCTGAGCCCTTGGATATCCCTTCACTACCATGTGACCATCAATTAGTCTGTAACTCTACTTCTATTTTAGAACTAACCGATCTGCCTAAAACCTTAGTTATTGTAGGAGGAGGATATATCGGTTGTGAGTTTGCTTCTTTATTTGCCGATCTAAAAGTAAAAGTGATTATCTTAGAAGCTCTCTCTTCTATTGTAATCAATCAGGGAAAAAGTATTTCTGAAACTTTAACACGCGCTTTTCAGAAAAAAGGTATTGAAATACAAACCAATGTGAAAGTAATAGGGATTGATAAACAAGAGTCTGGTTTACGCATCCGTTTAGAAGGAGGTAAAGAACTACTTTGTGATAAAGCGCTGATTGCCATAGGACGTAAACTCATATCTAATGGATTAGGGTTAGAAAAGATAGGAGTCGTTCTTGATAAAAAAGGAGCTATCGTCGTAAATGAAAAAATGCAAACCAATCTAGATGGAATTTATGCTATTGGTGATGTAACAGGTAAAAATCTTTTAGCCCATGTAGCTTCTCATCAAGGGATAATAGCCGCCGACAATATACTAGGGAAAACCACTGAAATGCACTACAATGCCATCCCGGCAGTGATTTTTACCAACCCAGAGATCGCTATGGTAGGTATGACATTTGAAGAAGCTGAAAAAGCAGGTTTTACTCCCACTATTGGTAAATTTCCTTTTCAAGCACTTGGCAAAGCGGTTGCTTCTGCAGAAACAGACGGATTTGCGCAAATCATCATAGATAAATCCACCGGACAAATTTTGGGAGCTCAAGTTGTAGGAAGTGAAGCTTCTGCTTTAATTGCTGAAATGGGTTTAGCAATTGCACAAGAGTTAACCCTTGATTGTATTATTGATACTATTCATGCTCATCCTACTCTGCCAGAGGCTTGGCATGAAGCTGCTTTATTAGCAAATGAAACACCTCTTCACCTTCCACCAAAGAGAAAATCATGAGTCAAAATAAGCCAAATAAGCTCCCCATTAATCCTGAGTCTTACTCTTCTTCACAACTGTTAAGGCCCGGACGCTTCCCCTCTTGGTTGCATCGAAAACTACCAAGAGGCTCAAACTTATCTCACACACAAGAGATCTTAACCAGACATCGTTTAAATACGGTATGTGAAGAAGCAAAATGCCCCAATCGTTTTGAATGTTATTCCAATCACACAGCTACCTTTTTAGCATTAGGTAAACAGTGCACCCGTAATTGCGGATTCTGTGATATCGATTTTTCAAAAACCCCTAAACAACCTGAAGCTGATGAGCCAAGTCGTATTGCTTTATGTACACAAGAATTAGGACTAAAGCATGTGGTTATCACTATGGTTGCACGAGATGATCTTATCGATAAAGGTGCCTCTCATATGGCAGCCATTATCCGCCAGATACGCATAGAATGCAAAGAGGTAACGGTTGAAGTTTTAACCTCTGATTTTTCAGAGGACTACGCTGCTATTGATCTTCTTCTTCAAGAACAACCAGACATTTTTAATCACAATTTAGAAACAGTTGAAGAATTAACCCCTAGAGTTAGACATAAAGCAACCTATCTTCGTTCTCTAAAGATCCTCTCTTATGTAAAACAATCTCGTAAAACGCAATTTATCAAATCTGGCTTAATGGTGGGTTTAGGAGAAACACCTGAGCAAGTTAAAAGAGCCATTGATGATCTGAAAACAGCCGGCTGTGATATCATTACCATTGGACAATACTTGCAAGCAAATAGAAAAAAACTTCTTGTTAAAGAGTTCATTACACCTGAGCAATTTCAAAAATATGCAGATTATGGTCGAGAGATAGGGATTAAACAAATGTTCTGCGGTCCCTTTGTCAGATCCAGCTATCATGCACATGAGGTCAAAGACCTCATGACAGAAGCCTCTTCCTAAAATATCCCTGATTGCCTTATACAAAGAACATCTATTTAAAAACCTTTGTATAAAATGTCTCCTAAAGTTGGCATTATTATTCTACATTATGGATCTTTAGCGAACACGATTGAATGTCTACAATCGGTTTTTGCTTTAGACTACCCTCTTTTTGAAACAATTGTTGTCGATAATAGCTTGCATCCCACTGATGGGAAAACACTAAGAGAGCTTTTTCCTATAACTCTCTTATCTATGCCAGAAAATTTGGGATACGCAGAAGGGAATAACCAGGGCATAGCTTATGCAATCAAGCATGATTGCACATACGTACTCTTACTTAATAACGATACAGTTATTGCAAAAGACCTGCTTAACCACTTTGTGCAAACCGCTCAAACTCATCCTAGAGCTGGGTGTTTAGGCGCCAAAATTTTTTACTACGATGAACCTACAACGCTTTGGCATGCGGGCGGATTTCTTCATTCTAAAACCCTTCGTCTCTATCATAAAGGCTATAAAGAAATTGATCTAGCAAATGAGTATAATAACACTGCAGAAATTGAATATGCTTGTGGCTGTGCTATTTTTGTAACAAAAGAAGTGATAGAAGCAGTAGGCTTTCTATCTAAAGAATTCTTCCTTATTTGGGAAGAAGTAGATTGGTGTTGGCGTATTAGAAAAGCTGGCTATCGTTGTCTTTTTGTGCCTCAAGCAAAAGTTTGGCATAAGATTTCATCTGGGTTCCAAGGAGGAAATAGCGGAGCTCTATGGCACTATTTTTACTTTCGCAACCGCTTAGTTTTTTTACGTTATCACCTTCCCAGAAAACAAAGACTTGTCTTTTATTTTTTTCAATTTCCCAAAGAATTATTTCGTATGCTCTTTTGTGCTTTTCACCCTCGATTCCCTAAAACAACCCATCTGTTAAATCGAGCAGCTCTTATGGGTATTTTTGATTTCTATCGAGGTTTCTTAGATTCTGGATCACAGAAAAAATTTCGTTAAGCATTTTTTGTTTTGTTATAAATAATTATTAACAAATGTTGAAGATAAAAATAAAAAATTAAAAATAATCTATAAAAAAATAAAATTTTTATATATCTCATACACATCAAGCATTCAATTCTAAGACTTGGTGTGAGAATAAAAAAAATAATCATAAGGAAATAGTATTATGGGCGTTATTCAACCGGAATTAATTATCGACCCCAGCGGTGTCTGGAGTCCAGGGCGATTTAACTAAAAATTTTTGATAGCAGATTCAGGTAATATGGCATAGTAAATACCTCAAATTTAAGGAGGTTCTATGTCACGCCGCAAGCCAATTGATGCCAAAATTCTGGAAGCCAGTA
>JBAUFS010000125.1:0-22527 GCA_049679255.1 Candidatus Rhabdochlamydia sp. | reverse complement strand
TCTTGCGGTATTAGCCAAGGACACATCACTTAAGTGTGGAAAACCCGCTAGGCAAATGCGAGCTGCTACGTCTCCTACATACAGAGATCATTTAGTCAAAAATTGCTTTTAATGGTCGGTCACCTGTACCAGCTGCTGAAAGAATCGCTCCATCTCTTGGAGAAATAACTCCGGTAATACGAGCTGCCAGGCATCCAACTGCCCCATCTACAAAGACACTCGCTGCATTTTTAGAAGTTGTTTGCATGTAAAAAAAATCATTCTGCCAAGAGGCTTTTAAACTTTTTATTACATTCATTTGAATTCTTGTCCTTTATTTTTATAACAAAATAGATTTCGCGTGGAATTATAAGTGTTTTTAGCAAAAAAAACAATAATAATTAATATAGTTTTTGAACTGGTATGATTGCTTATGAAACTTAAATTTTTAAGCACTCTTTTATAGACTAAGAGGGTCTCTTCTTTACTCTTTTTTATCATAGATAACTCTTCAAAAACCCTATTCTTAGCTATTCTTTTCCCAAAAATACTAGAGTAACTATAATCATAGCTCAACTGATCTGGGAGAAAAAATGGACAGCAAAATATCGATGGATGACATTGTGGCTCTTTGTAAAAGAAGAGGTTTTATCTTTCAAAGCTCCGAAATTTATGGAGGCCTTCAAGGAATATATGACTATGGTCCTTTAGGAGTTGAGCTTAAAAACAATTTGAAATCCGCCTGGTGGAAATCTATCGTCTATGAAAGAGATGATATTGAAGGTTTAGATTGCTCGATCATTACCCATCGTTTAACACTGAAATACTCCGGTCATGAAGATACTTTTACCGATCCCATGGTGGATTGCCGTCAATGTAAACATCGCATGAGAGCAGATCATGTTATTGACCATAAATGTGATCATTGCGGATCTAAAGACTTAACAGAAGCCCGTAATTTTAATTTAATGTTCCGTACTAATTTAGGGCCTGTTGACGATGGAACAAGCTTTGCTTATCTTCGTCCAGAAACAGCACAAAGCATCTTTATCAATTTCAAACACGTAGTCGACTCAACCTCAAGAAAAATCCCCTTTGGTATTGCACAAATTGGAAAAGCATTCCGCAATGAGGTTACTCCCAGAAATTTTATTTTTAGAATGCGTGAATTTGAGCAAATGGAGCTCGAGTTTTTTGTAAAGCCAGGAGAAGATGAAACCTGGCATAAAGTCTGGGTAGACAACCGATTAGATTGGTGGAAAGAACAAGGCCTTCAAGCAGAAAATCTTCAATTACAACCACAAAAAAAAGAAGAGCTGGCGCATTATTCAAAAGCCACCACCGATATTCTATATAGATTTCCACATGGTTTTGAAGAATTAGAAGGAATTGCCAATCGAACAGATTTCGATTTAGGATCTCATACCAAAGCTAAGGAAGAATTTAAGTTATTTGCTAATGTAGCAACTAATAGTGATTCAAATACAAAACTTGGCATTCAAGATCCTCAGACCAAAGAATATATCATCCCTTTTGTGATTGAACCTTCTGCTGGTTTAGATCGCGGAGTATTAGCCATCCTAACACAGGCTTTTACAAAAGAGGTGTTACCGGAAGGACAAAAGCGTATTGTCCTAAAACTAAAACCTCATTTAGCTCCGATTAAAGTAGCTGTTGTTCCCTTAGCTCGTAATAATGAAAAAATTGTGACAAAAGCTAAAGAAATTAAGCATCTCTTACAAAAACTAGGCATTGGTCGTATTAAATATGAAGATACGGGGAACGTAGGTAAAGCCTATCGGCGTAATGATGAGATTGGGACACCACTTTGCATTACAGTTGATTTTGATACTTTTGAAAACACAGAGGAGACCGTTACGATTAGAGACCGCGATTCGATGCAACAACAAAGGATTGCAGTTAAAGAACTCATTTTCTTCATTAAAAACTACTTCTCTTAAAAACATGTAAGATCGCTCTTGTTATAGAGCGATCTTTAAAACTTCTTACGAAATGGTGCAGCTACTATTTGAACTACCGGCAGAATACACAGCAGTAGATTTAGAACCAACATCTGAGCTAGAGCCTCTAGCCATCACTTTACCACCATCGTACGTGACAGGTCCAGATTTACCAGAAGAAGATGAACCACGAGCTTTTTCAGCATATGCATCATATATAGATTTATCCTTCCAACTAAGGACTGTCCTTCTAGCAGCAGATTCCTCTTCAAAAATTGAACTACCAGCAAGAGACTTCCCTGCATTCATTTCAGCAACCGATTTACTAGGATCTATATACATGATATTAGGTTTGTGCTCGCTTTTAGGAGGAATAGGTCCATATTGTATAGGAAGAACCGAACCTGGAGTATTCTTATTTTTCGGCTCTAAGTTTCTTTTCGTTTCTGGCCTGCTTCCTCCACTCCCCTTGCTTCCTTTGCTCCCTTTACTTCCTTTGCTCCCTTTAGCCTCTTCTAATACAACACCCATTGAACTTGGTGAAAATGAATTGGTTATAACTGACATTTTATTCTCCTTCTTGTAGATTTTCTTGCAATTTCCTGTATAAAAAAGAGGATTCTTGCTTCATACGATTTAAAAGATCTACTTTATAATCTTTATGAAAAGAAGATCTTCTTTCCCATAGATCTTGCAGTTGTTTTATATTTTGATAGAGAACCTGCCAAGAATCAATAATCTCTTCCATAACAGAAGCTTCTTCATCGAGCAGAACTCCTTTCTCTGCTGATTGAATATAAACATCTCGCATTTCTTCAAGATTTTTTATAAATTGCTCGCTTGCTTGTAAAAAAAAATCAATCTCTTGCAGTTCTTTAGCGTCCATATACCACCTGTTATTTTAAGCAAGTTAAGATATTTGCTTAAATTCACTGTCCGAAGGTAAATTTTTTAATCATTTTAAGTAAATAAAAAATTTATTTTTGATAAAAATTTTTTTTATTAACCTTTATAAAGAGGTGGATATTCTCTAAAAACACCTTGCATACCAAGCACAAAAATTTAAGCTTGTAGGAGACAATTTAATGGGAATTGAAGAGTTTAAGAGAAAATGACGTGGATAAAACAAAACCTCATAAAAGAAATGATCTTTTATGAGGTAATTTAAAGGTTTCCCTATTTAGAAATCCATACCGCCCATCATTCCACCCATACCAGGGCCCATCATGCCGTTCATTCCACCCATATTAGGCATAGAAGGAACTGCTTTTGATTTGGGTTTAGGTTTTTCTGTAATGACAGCAGTAACTGTTAATAGCATGCCGGAAACAGAAGCTGCATGCATAAGAGCGCTTTTAGTCACGCGCACTGGATCGATAACTCCATCTAAAACTAGATCGCTAAATTGATCTGTAAAACCATTATAGCCCCAGTTACCTTCTTGCTCGAATACTTTCTCAGCAATTAAGTCTCCTTGTTTGCCACAATTATGAGCAATTGCGGTTGCAGGAGCAAATGCAGCTCTGCGGATGATTTCTACACCAGTTGCTTCATCACCGCTACATGTAATAGAATCCAGCGTCTTAATAGCTCTTAAAAGAGCAACTCCTCCTCCTGCTACAACTCCTTCCTTAGCAGCAGCACGAGTTGCATGTAGAGCATCTTCAACACGCTCTTTTTTTTCTTTGAGCGCGGTTTCAGTACCAGCTCCTACATTGATAATAGCTATACCACCGGATAATTTAGCTAACCTTTCTTCTAGATGTTGTTTTGCATATTCAGAGGTCTCTCTTGCAATTTCTGCTCGTAAAAAAGCTATTCTTTCTTGAATCGTTTTTTTATCCCCAAAACCATCAATAATCGTAGCAGAATCTTTTAAGATTTTAATACTCTTTGCTGTTCCAAGAGCTTCTAGACCTACATCTTTTACAAAAAGCCCTAAACTTTCTGTGATTAAAGTAGCCCCGGTAAGAATCGCTATGTCTTCTAAAAGAGCTTTCCTCCTATCACCAAAAGAAGGAGCCCCAATAGCACATACAGGTAGTGGAGATTCTCCTAGTTTATTGATAACTAAAGTGGTGAGCACCTCTTCTTCCATATCATCTGCGATAATCAGCAAAGGTCGCTTAGTTTCTTTTACTTTTTCAAGAATGGGAACCAATTCCTTAGCTTGTGATAACTTTTTATCCGTTATCAAAATCAAAGGGTTTTCATATTCAACAATCATTTTCTCTGCATTATTCACAAAGTATGGAGAAAGATACCCTTTATCAATCTGCATTCCTTCTACAACGGTTAAAACAGTATCAATTCCTTTTGCTTCTGCAATAGTGATTATGCCGTCTTGACCCACTTTTTGCATGGCCTTAGCTACAATTTCTCCAATTTCAGCGTCATTATTGGCAGAAATTGTCGCAATTTGCTTGATCTCTTCATCGCTTGTAATAGGGATTGCTAGCTTGTCTAAAGCGATTAGCAGGTGAGCAACCGCTTTATCCATCCCCTTTTTCAGCAACATCGGATTTGCACCAGATCCCACATTTCTCATACCTTCTTTATAAATAGCATACGCAAGGACAATTGCAGTCGTTGTTCCATCGCCTGCAGTATCTGATGCTCTGCTAGAAGCTTGCTTAACTAGTTGCGCTCCTACATTTTCAAAGGGATCTTCGAGGAAAATTTCTTGTGCAACGGTTACTCCATCTTTGGTGCAAAGAGGAGATTTTCCTCCTTTATTAATAACAACATTACGACCTTTAGGTCCCATTGTTGCAGCTACTGCTTTAGATAGCTTTTTTATCCCTTCTAAAATAGATTTTAGGGCTTCTTGATTAAATTGCAGCATTTTAGCCATGTAGCATATCTCCTTTAAGGCTTAGAATTTAAACAAGAACTCCGAGAACATCATCTTGAGATATAATCAGATATTCAGCTTGCTCATCTTCTGTTTTTACTTCGGTACCAGCATAGGAAGAAAAAAGAATATAATCTCCTACTTTTACGTGCATAGGCCTTAATCTGCCTTGTTCATCGTATTTACCAGGGCCGACTGCAACAACCTCTGCTTCTCGAGATTTTTCTTGCACAGATTCTGGTAATAAAATTCCACTTTTAGATTTTTTGGCAGCAGCTCTTTTTATAAGAACTTTATCTCCAAGTGGCTGCATATGATTAGCTGACATAAAACAACTCCTAATTTTATTGATTTTGCATAGCAAATCCTACAAATACAATCTATTTTTGTCAATGCAAAGAGAACGCTTTTTAGCAAATTAAAGCTACAAGTGCTAATTAATAGAGCAAATAAGCACTGCGTTTCATCAAGAACTTTTGGCGGTCTTCGAATTGATAGCCAATTAACTTCCAAGCAACATACTCTTCGCTATTTAACACCTCAAGCATGTACTCATTTCCATTAGCTTTACAAAAATTTTTCTTTCTTTCCGATCCTAGCTTCTTAAGTCTATTTGTAAACTGCTCTCGATAAAGACTTTTTAGAAGACCTATGATCATATACTGCACACTAAGTGGCTTATAAATTTTATGATCGAGAATAAATAATAAAACTCCTTGGCAATCCTTTGATTGATAAAGCCCTGTAAGAGGGCGATAATAGCAGGGATGAAAAATAACGCCGGGTAACTTCTGTGCATTTAGCTTTTTAGCAAACTGCTTTGCATCGATCCAAGGAGCCCCTACAACTTTAAAAGGAAGAGTGCTCCCTATGCCAATATTTGCGATTCCTAACTCTCCTAAAATTCCAGTAGAAGCATAAAACAAAGGGGTTTCCGCCTCAGGAATATTAGGACTTGTAGGAATCCAACATAGCTTCGTATCCTTAAAGGACATCGATCTTTGCCATCCTTTCATACGGATTACTTCTAAATCACACCCAATGTGATACTCTTGATTAAAATAACAGGCCAACTCTCCGATTGTCATTCCATGACAATAAGGAACATTGATATATCCGATATAAGATCGCCATTTATCCTCTAACATGGGTCCATCTACAATCAAGCCACCCATAGGGTTAGGACGATCTAGCACCATCACTGAAATCTTATGTTTAGCGGCTTCTTCTAAAATATAACAAAGGGTCGTAAGATAAGTATAAGATCGGCATCCGATATCTTGTATGTCAAAAACTAGTAAATCAATCCCTTGCAACATATTCGAAGTAGCTCGCCTAGTGGTTCCATACAAGCTATATACGGGCAAACCATTGATACTTTGCGACTCTATTTTAACACCGGCTTGTTCTAAACCATATAAACCATGCTCTGGCGCAAATAAGGCAATGAGCTGAGTATCATGATTTAAAAATAACTCGATGGTAGAAGAAAGATTGCTACTGACCCCTGTTTGATTGGTAATAAGTCCTAGTTTTTTGTCTCGTAATTTAGCAATATTGTTTGCTTCAAATAAGCAATCCACTCCCAGTTTCAGTTCTAATCCTGTTACAGAAAGGCAAAAACCCCAAATTGCTAAGAAAAAAAAATGATAATTAAACATATTATATTCTTTTTATCACAGACACTAAAATATCATCCATTATTTATTTTTAAAACACTGTATATGTGAGCCTTAAAAAGACAATTCAGCTAAACATATCTTATATAGATAATTTAAATAAATCCCTAAAACAACAAAAAATGTTTTTAAAAAAAATACTTTTTTATTAATGTCCAGAAATAGAGAAACACTATTACCCATGCGGATTAAAGGGGGAAAAAAATGAAGAAGTATTTATTAGCCATTGGATTGGCTTTGTTACAAACAACATTTAGTATGGCTCGAGATCACTCTCCTGCTCAGAACGATGGGTTTGAAAAAGAAGGATATATATCTCAAGAAAACAGTTCTAAAGAGTTTGCCGATACAAGTGATCTAGTTGGAGCACGTAATGCTAAACAACTGCAAGCAGACATGATGCAAAGAGACGATGTCTATAATAAAGATGACAGATACGATAATAATAGTAGACGTTGGGGAAGAAAAAGAGCAGATGACGAATCAAATAACAATGGCATGATGAATGGAGATGACTGTTGCGCTCCTGCTCCTAAGCCAGTGTGTTGCCCTAAACCTAAACCTGTGTGCTGCCCTAAGCCTAAGTGCTGCAAACCTAAATGCTGCCCTAAGCCTAAGTGCTGCAAACCTAAGTGTTGCCCTAAGCCTAAGTGCTGCAAACCTAAGTGTTGCCCTAAACCTAAGGCCCCATGTTGCCCTAAGCCTAAATGCTGCAAACCTAAATGCCCTAAACCTTGCTGCAAACCTTGTGAACCTACAAGACAACCAGCTTGCACTACAGAAGGATGCTGCGTGCCTACAAGAGAGCCATCTTGTACTACAGAGGGGTGCTGTGAGCCTACAAGAATGATGCAATCTGAGAAACCAAAGTGCTGTAAACCAAAAACATGCTGCAAAAGAACACCAAAGTGCTGTGATGACAACACGATGATGATGGATGATGGTAATTATAGAGACAATAAAAGTAATTACAGAGACAGCAGAAACAACATGATGAGAGATCGCAATAACAATATGACGAACCCTCGCGATAGAAATGCGCCAAGAGACATGTAAACCAGGCATGTCAGTTATCTTTTCTAAAACATGTTTTAATTTGCCTTTAAACCCAAGAATTTATCAGATTACTTGGGTTTAAAAGCAGTAATTTCCTATCATCGATTCAAAAATTTTAAGCTTCGGTGGTATGGATTTTCTAGAACAACTCAATTCCCAACAACGTATTGCAGCAACTCATATTGAAGGGCCCTTACTTGTATTAGCTGGAGCAGGTTCCGGTAAAACTAGAGTAGTGACCTATCGCATTGCCCATTTGCTTAAAATAGGGGTTCCCTCCTCTGAGATCTTAGCGGTAACCTTTACCAACAAAGCCGCTGATGAAATGCGTCAAAGGATTTTTCATCTAACCCAAGAAACCATACTCTCTTGCACCTTTCATAGCTTATGCGCGCGTATTTTACGCGAATCGATCACTCACTTGAATTACCGCAGTGACTTTACCATTTATGACGAAGAAGATAGCGAAAAAGTAATTAGAGAGTGTTTAAAAACACTTAGGCTAAAAGAAGACAAAACCACTCTTAAAGCGTTGAAAACACAGGTTTCTCAAGCAAAAAATGCATTGACCCAACCAGAAAATATCCCTTTTGATGAAAAACCTCTTTGTCAAGTATACGGAATGTATCAACAAAAGCTCAAAGAATATAATGCTCTTGACTTTGATGACCTGCTATATTTAACCGTGGGTCTGTTTAAATCTAATAGCCAAGTTTTAGATATGTATCAAAGGCGATGGTCCTTTATTTTAATTGATGAATATCAAGATACTAATATGGCGCAATACATTTTAATTCGTTTATTAGCAGCTCATCACAATAACGTTTTTGCAGTTGGAGATCCTGATCAATCCATCTATTCTTGGAGAGGTGCTAATGTGCATAATATCCTAAATTTTGAGAAAGATTTTTCAGGAGCTAAAGTCATCGCTTTAGAAGAAAACTATCGCAGCCATTCGCTCATTTTAAAAGCAGCAAACTCTCTAATTCAACATAATCAAGGAAGATACCCTAAAAACCTGTGGAGCAAGAGAATAGAGGGGGAAAAAATTACCCTGTATCTTGCTGACACTGAATATGAAGAAGCTCGTTTTGTCATTTCACAGATTCATAAACTGCATATAGATCAGAAAATGAATTTAAATGAATGTGCTATCTTTTTTCGTACGCACTCTCAATCTCGTCTATTTGAAGACTATCTACTGAAAGAAAATATTCCCTATGTAATCGTTGGAGGACTCTCCTTTTATCAACGAAAAGAAATCAAAGATCTATTAGCTTGGTTGCGCATGACTTTGGCCAGCACAGATTTTATCGCTTTTTCACGTACCATTAATTTGCCAAAACGAGGATTAGGAGATACGACTCTTCAAAAATTACGTGAAGTGGTAGAAAAGTATAAAGTCGACATCCTAACGTGCATCCAAGGTATTCTTAAAGCACAAATCCCCTGCAAACTCTCTGCTAAACAGCTACAGGGCTTAAAGGAATACACCGATCTTATTCTTTCGCTGCAAAAAAGTGCTTTGCAAAAAACAAAGCTTTCTTTACTCATTGAACAAATTATCCACCAATCCCACTATCTTGATTATCTACGTGAAGATCCAGATAGCTACCAAGATCGAAGAGGAAATATAGAAGAGCTGATTACCAAAGCAACAGAATGGGAAGAAGAAAACCAAGAAGCTTCTTTAGCTCAGTTTTTAGAAGAGCTAACGCTTAAATCTAGTCCAGAGAAACCAGAACAGAACGATCATATTCGTCTCATGACCTTACATAATGGTAAAGGCCTTGAATTCTCTTGTGTATTTATGGTGGGCCTAGAAGAAGAATTGCTCCCTCATATTAACGCAATCGGTCACCCTGATTCTTTAGAAGAAGAACGAAGGTTATGCTATGTAGGAATGACACGTGCTAAAGATCTTTTGTTTCTGACAGCAGCTCGTCAACGCCATCTTTGGGGAATAGCTAAAATAATGAGACCTAGCCGATTCTTAAGCGAAATTCCCTCTGCATTTATTCAAATGCCTTCCAAAAAACCCATAGAAACTTACACCCACCAACAAGCAGAGAAAAAAAATTTTCAAGAAGGAGATAGAGTATTTCACAAGGACTTTGGTTTAGGAATTATCCAAAAGCAATACAACACATCCCTTGGGGCTACATACGATGTATTCTTTCCTCAATCTAAAACACTACGCTCTTTAGTTGCGAAGTATGCAAAATTACTTCCAGCTGATTAATATCTTTTTTTAATCGGATACATTAAAGTTAACATATGCCAGCGTAAGTTTTTTTCTTTTGCCTTCCCTACATATTTTCGCATTTTATCAAGAGATTTAAAAGCAAAATCGATGATCTCCCTATCACCTAGTCTTAAAGCAAAGCCAAGTGCCTTATTGGGTTGCTTTAGAAGCTTGCGGATTTTTTTAAGACATAAGGAGAAAATGGTTTGCACAATCATAACTCTTATGATCAATAGCCCTGTGAGAATACAAGGAATCCATAAAGTTAGACTGGGTAAAACATCGAAAAAAAATAAATAGCCTAATTGATAACACCAAGTCCCAATCAGCAAAAATAAAAATAACATAACTTCCCTTGGATGAAAAAAGATAGGACCAAAATAACGCCTAAGAAAGTTACGTGAGGTTTTATACGCTAATACCTCTTCAAAAAGGCTCTCTTTAAAAGCAATTCTCATAGCATGAATAAGTTCATGCGCTAGAATTTCTTCTTGAGAGCACCAGAAAGGAACTCCTTTTTTTTTCACCTGCACAACAGGGGTAAAAATACCTTGATTCTCTTCTATGTAGGTAGCAGCAGCTTCCCAAAGATGTAATCGATTAGTGGGCTCAACCCTTACCCAACTCGGGCAAACGTCAAATAAATATTGTACAATAGCTATTGCTTGATGAGAAGATTTCTGGTACTTAGCTAATTCTGCTCTTTTAAGAAAAACAGATACTTCCTCTTGAGGCCCAGGGATAAAACCACGGAAGTTGTATTCCATTAACTTTTCATCATTAATCATGTTTTAACAACCTGCGCATGAAGAGAAAAAGTCCTATAAAACCCAAAATGTTTAATGCCCCTAAAACACTAAAACAAAGATACATTTGATTCAATTTCTTGCAAATTATAACCAGTTTTTTACGAACCATCTTTTCAAATACAGACTCTGTCTCATGCCAACTCCCTGCATATTGATGCCGAGCAAAAATTGCTAACTCATCTTTTGGCGCATCAAAATAATAAGCTGGAAAGACAATATCTTGATTCTCTCCTTGATTATTTTTATTCTTTACCGCCTCTCCAAATAGCCAAAATGTACGATGTAAAACGCGATTCAATGTAGAATCTCGATCGCTTCCTTGATATTCCTCTTGAATGATATCCCACTTATTAGTCAGTAAATCCATACACTGCTTTAAGATAGGATGGTTAGATTTTGCTCCAATTAAACTATTTGTAGTACAAATACAAGATGGTAGACTGCTTGTATATGGCATATCAATACCGCAATAAAAATCATAAGCTCGATTTAACAAATCAAATTCCTTAAAACATTTTACATCGTGATCGACATAAACGCCTCCTTCTTGAAATAAAATCTCATAGCGCAATAGATCGGATTGCTCTCCATAATTATCAGAGATTACAAAATAGTCGCGCAGTTGCGTAAAAGAGAGGCTGTTTATCAAACGTTTTTTCATCCCAGGACAAGGAGATGGTCGATTACGATCTGTCCAAAAATTGATCTCCCAATCTGGGTGCTTTGCCATCCACATACGTACATTTTCCACAGAAGCTAATGGAAATGGCTTTGGACCAAGCCATATAAAATGAATGGTCTTAGGAATGCGATAAGATACGCCGGGATCTTTTAATAAAGACCTACGCTGCTCATACATATGGGAAAAAAGACGTAAATACTCGAAATCTTCTTTGGTTTTAATATACTTCCAAGCAGGAGTATGTTTGCCGCTTAAGCTTTCAAAGTCATCTACTACAATGATACTTTTTTGTGAATTGCACGAAGAACACAAAAAAAGCATGATAAAAATAAAAAGGCGTTTAGCCATAAAAATTTTCCCTTAAAAAAGAATTTTACTTCAAGAGTAATAATCCTCTCTGTTTGCCGTCAAGACTTATAGGAAAAATTAGTTCTTATTCTTTTTACTTCAAGGAAGCACTTCTAGATAAACAACAGGTTCAACTTGGAGAGGTATTTCATAACCAGAATCTGAAAAGATGCTTTTTATAGATTCTTTTGGAGAGGGTATAGTTTCATATCCAGAGTCTTCTGAAAGTTTTCTTTCCTTGATATTTTCATAAATATGCTCCTTTAAACTTACACCGCACTCAAAACCACTATCAAAAGCATATAAAGTATACCGAGCTTGGGCTATTGGAAAAGATCTTTTTGGAAAACATTTATTAAAAAAACCCATAATTTTTCCCAGAGGATTTTTTCTCTTAACTACCAGATCGTAAAGAGGATTAGAAACATCCCTCCTAGCAGGATGTGTTGTCAAAGAAGGAAGAGGAGGAGGAGTTTCTGCGTAACCTTCACTCTCTGTTAGGAAATCTATTTCTTCATATATAATATCTTCTACTGGCTCGTAAAGAGGGTTAAAAACACCCCTCCTAGCAGGATGTGTTGTCAAAGAAGGAAGAGGAGGAGGAGTTTCTGCGTAACCTTCACTCTCTGTTAGGAAATCTATTTCTTCATATATAGGGTCTATAGATAGGATGGTAAATGTAAATGTAAGAGAAGTAATCCCACTTCCATTTTGATGACTTGTCATAGTTTCGAAAAATGCATTCTTTACGTTTTTTGAGGATAAATTTAGTGTAATTTTTAATAGATTTTCCACCGCATCTGATTCCTCATACCTAGCCTGATGAGGAGCCAATTGTTGCCCCATAACCTCTTGAAAAATATTTTTTAAGTTTTCATAACGAACTTTGGATAACACGCTAAATGTAAATATAAGACGTTGAACTCGACCAGATTCAAAGATCTTTCTCATCTTTCGAAAGACCACTTTTTCTACATCTTTTGAAACTAAATCCAGTGTAATTTGCGGCTTCTCTACTATTAGATTTGACGTTGGCATGAAAGGACAAATTGGCTTTGTCATAATTATTTCCTCATTATGTATTCAGGAATCGTAGAAGTTTAAATTTAAAAGAAGAACGTTTTAATATAATTTAAACATCTTTTTGTATATTTTTTAGAATTCAAGATTAATTAATAATTTTAAATTAAATCGAATTTTTTTGATATACAACAACAAGATTTGTATTATAATAATATAATATATAAAAACAATATAAATTAATTTGTTACAAAAAAAACAGAAATATCAATAAATTATAAGTATTCTTAAACACATTATTTTTAAAATGGGGATGGTAAAAATCTTATCTTCCTTATCTTAAAGATTTACATCTTCTAGATTTAAGACGATCTTTTTCCTAAAAACCTATACTCTAAAAAAAAATTTATATATATTTTCAACTCCATAATAGTAAAGTTTTAAGACATCTTAGGAGAAATTTATCTTGATTTTGACAAGCATAGCACTTAAGCTGCCCACTTTTAATCAATTTTGTGACTTGTCTTTTAAAACAGTCTTGTTGTACTGCTGGTTTAAAATAGATATACATAGGTTATAATGACAAAAGCATTAATTATTGTAGAATCGCCGGCGAAAATTAAAACCTTAAGAAAGCTCTTAGGGTCAAATTACCTATTCGAATCCTCATTAGGACATATACGCGATTTGCCCCAAAAGGGTTTTGGAATTGATGTCGAGAATGACTTTGAGCCACAATATGCAATTATGCCCGATAAAAAGGATGTAATTGATCGTTTAAAAAAAGCAGCAAAACAAGTAAGTATTGTCTACTTATCTCCAGATCCTGATAGAGAGGGAGAAGCCATTGCGTGGCATATCGCCTCTATTCTCCCTAAAGGAACTAAGTTTAAACGGGTTACTTTTAATGCAATCACTAAAGAAGCCGTATCAGAGGCATTAAAGCATCCTCGCCAGATTGATCAAGGTCTCGTAGATGCACAACAGGCACGTAGGTTGCTCGATCGAATTGTAGGATATAAGATTTCGCCTATTCTCATGCGACGAGTACAAGGTGCGCGCGATGGAGGGCTTTCTGCAGGCCGTGTTCAATCAGTTGCATTAAAGTTAGTCGTTGATAGAGAAAAGGAAATTGAAGTTTTTATTCCTGTTGAATATTGGAACATTCAATCCATTTTGCAAACAGATAAAAACAGCACCCCGATTTATGCTAGCTTGTATGCAATCGACGGAAAAAAAGTAGAAAAAGAGGCAGTCCCCGGTAAAGATTGCATCCTTATTAATCATGAAGAAGCCGCTCATAAGATTGTAGTTCAACTACAAAATTCTTCTTATAAAGTGCAATCTGTTGAAAGAAAAGAGAAAAAACGCAATCCAGTACCCCCTTTTATTACTTCCACTTTGCAACAAGAAGCAAGTCGACATTTTGGATTTTCCGCATCACGCACGATGAATATTGCACAAGGCCTGTATGAAGGAATTGATCTTGGCAATACAGGAGCTGAAGGGTTAATTACTTATATGCGTACAGATTCTGTCCGTATTGCCCCAGAAGCAATTGATTTAGCTCGCAAATACATTACCAAAGTATATGGCAAAGAATTTCTTCCCGATCAAGGAAAGCAGTATTCGAGTAAAAAAAATGCCCAAGACGCTCATGAAGCCATAAGACCTACTAGTTTGCAATATAGTCCAGAGGAAATCAAAAGCTATTTGACGACCGATCAGTACAAATTATACCTACTGATTTGGCGTCGTTTTTTAGCTTCTCAAATGAACCCAGCTATCTATGATACGGTTTCCTGCGATATCATAACCAATCAAAAGATGCTTCTGCGCGCTACAGGTTCTACTCTTAAATTTTCTGGATTCTTAGTCGTCTATGAAGAAAAGAAAGACGTTTCTGAAAAAGAAGAGCGACAAGAAGATGAAAAGATGCTCCCTTCTTTGGTTGAAGGCCAACCTTTACTTCTGCTTGATGTGGATGCCCAGCAAGCTTTTACTCGTCCTCCTCCTCGTTTCACAGAAGCATCCCTTGTTAAAGAATTAGAAAAATCAGGAATTGGTCGCCCTTCCACATATGCAACCATCATGAATAAAATTCAAAGCAGGGATTATACAATTAAAGAAAAAGGTTCTCTTAAACCAACAGAGCTAGGAAGAGTCATTGCGCAAATGTTGGAAGAAAACTTTAAAATGATCATGGATGTAGGCTTTACTTCTGCAATGGAGGATGAATTAGAGGAAATTGCTTATAATCATAAAAACTGGAAAGTATTGCTTCATGATTTTTGGGAAAGATTTATTCCTTTTGTCGTAGCTGCTGAAAAAGAAGCCTTTGTTCCACGAGTGGCTACAGATATTGATTGTCCTAATTGTGGTCATAAATTAGAAAAAATCTGGGCACGCAATAAATATTTTTATGGTTGTTCTAACTATCCTACTTGTGATTTTACTACTCCTTTAGAAGCCTTAAATTTCAATAAAGAAGACTACGACCCTAATTTTAATTGGGATCAACCCTGTCCTAAATGTAGCAGTGCTATGAAAATTCGCTATGGTCGATTTGGTACTTTTTTAGGCTGCTCTCGATACCCGGAATGTAAAGGAATTGTGAATATCCCTAAAAAAGATGAAATTCCAGCTCAAGATCTCCCTACATGTCCTGCTTTAGGATGTGATGGGAAAATGGTGCAACGCCGTTCTCGTTTTGGCAAACCTTTTTTTTCTTGTTCTAACTATCCAGATTGCGATGTAATCATCAATAATTTGGATCAACTCACTGAAAAATATGTGGATCATCCCAAAACCCCTTATGTTTCTAAAAAGCCAAAAAAAGGCAAAAAAGGCTCCTCTACAAAAAAAGTAGTTAAAAAAGCCGTTAAAAAACCCACAAAAAATGCACATTTATACACATTGTCTTCAGAACTGCAAGCAGTTGTCAAAGAAGAAAAGCTATCTCGTCCCGAAGTAGTTAAAAAGATGTGGGAGTATATCAAAAAACATAACTGCCAAGATAAAAAAAATAAGCGCCTGATTATCCCAGATGCCAAGTTAGCTAAAGTCTTTGGCTCAAAAGAACCGATTGATATGCTCAAACTAGCAGGTCTTTTGACTTCGCATTTGCAGTAGTTTTTAAACAATAGCCGACAAAAATGCCAAGATGTGTCCAAATATAGCTACGAAAAATCCCCTGGTTAAACTGTAGGCAAATGAACATCACAACAACAGAGAATAAAAGAGCTACGGTGGTCTTTTTTTCTTCTAAAGAAATCAGAGGATTTTTAAGAAGCTTGTATGCTATTCGATAGATCACCCACCCAAAATAGCTAAATGCCAATAATCCATAGAAGCCTAAACTAGCTAACATTTCTGTGAACATATTCGTCGGATCAAATGGCTCTATGAGCTCTAATGTTGGGATATGAATCTTAGCTAGCCCTTCTTGATGTGTATGCATACATTGATAGTAACCAACTCCGCCTAAACCTAGGCCAAACAGGGGAAATTGACAAAAGGCATTCCAGGCATCTACAATTCCTTTCCAGCGTTCTAAAAAAGACCAATGCGAAAGAAAACCCATCTTAAAAAATTTATAAAAAGTATTGATAAATAGGTCTTGAAAAAATAGTCCTATTGTACAAAAGATCAAACCAAAACCACCCATAAAGACTAATAGGTTGCGACGTAATCCCGTTACTATTTTTCGAACTAAAGGCAAATAGCTACAAGAAAACCCTATCATACAAAATACAAAATAAGAAAAAAAAGCGCCGGTTGAAGTTGATAATAACAATAATAGATTAATTCCTATTATCTTTAAAAAAGCACCAAAACTCCATCTAGTCGCTAATAGATATTTAGCATTCGCGTAAACGACAAAAGGGATAGCGTATAAAGCGTAAAAGGAAGGTTCATAAGTCATTGCTTGTCCTCTTGCAAGACCTGCTTCCATGCTCACATATTGGGTTACAAAAGGATCAATAATTCCCACAGCTGAAAGAAATAGCTGCAAGGCTGCATGTATTCCGACAAACAAAAAAGAAACAAAGTACAGTCGCAAGATTTTTTGAGTATCGAATAACAACATCAAATTCAAGGGAAGCAAAAAATATATGGTATAGGTAAAGAGCGCAACCAATATGTAGCCAAAGCTTCGATAGGGATAAATGCCTTGAATAGCAGATAATATAAATGAAGAGAGAAGCACCAGAAAGCCAGTAAATAATTTCCGATTAGCAATCCGCAGGTTTTGAGAGAGGCAAAGCGTCACAAAAAGCCACAGCGCTAATACATGATTTACTCTTAATTTAAATAAAGAGATTTTAATATGTAAAAGCTCTGCAGGAATAGTCATAAAATAGACAAACAAGAAAACAAAGAAAAAATTGACACCTCGAAAAGACTTTAAGTGAATTTGTAATGTACTCATGTTCTTTGATAGACATCCTCTAGGCGAACAATATCATCTTCTCCCACATATTCACCTACTTGAACCTCTATCAATTCTAATAACACTTTACCAGGATTTTCTAGGCGATGAATTGCTCTTTTAGGCACAAAAATGCTTTCATTTTCAGACAGAATAGTTTCTTGTTGATCGATTGTAACCTTAGCTGTTCCTTTTACTACTACCCAATGTTCGCTGCGATGATAATGCATTTGCAAACTAAGCCGTTGCTTAGGTTCAACTACAATTCTTTTTAATTTATAACGCTCTGCTTCTTCTAATACAGTAAAATGACCCCAAGGACGATGCGATGTAGGATGCAAATAAGACTCCTTAGCCTCTTGTTTTTGCAACTCTTCTACTAAAGCCTTTACTCTTTGAGATTCTCCTTTCTTCCCAATTAATAACGCATCTGCAGTTTCTACAACGATTAAATCCTCTAACCCAATGGTAGAAATCAAACGTTTGTTACCCATAATTAAACAATTTTTGGTATCTATATCTAAAACATTTCCCATTTTTGCATTATTATGCTGATCTTTTTCTAGAAAATCGTACACACTATCCCAAGATCCTACATCTGACCAATTAAGATCTAAGCGCACAACTTTTGTATTAGTAGATTTTTCCATTAAGGCATAGTCAATAGAAAGATTGGGTAGTTCAGAAAATCTAGCCACAAACTCTTTGAAATCTTCTGAAATTCCCATGCCAATTTCTGGACAATGCTTTTGAAGCTCTTCGATAAAAGTTTTTATTTGAAATAAAAAAATACCAGAGTTCCATAAGTATTGACCTGAAAGCAAATATTTTTGCGCCAGAGCAAAATCGGGTTTTTCTACAAAACCATCTACGTGATAGATGTTTTCTTGATCTTGCACTCCCAATTTAATGTAACCATAGCCTGTTTCTGGTTTATTAGGACGCACGCCAAAAATTACATTTCTTGCTTCTTGTGCGATTTTTTCCGCTCCAACTAAAGCATTGATGAATATCTCTTGAGGAGAAATTAGATGGTCTGAAGAGCAAATCAAAACACATTCTTGAGGAGACACTTCTAAGAAAGAGGTTAAGTAGCAAATAGCGAGTGCAATAGCAGGTGCTGTGTTTTTTTGTTCTGGTTCTATTAAAATCTGATTTCCCAAATGAGAAGAAATCTCCATTGCTTGTGTTTTCACCAAATGAAAATAATTTTGACTGGTTACAATTAAAATATCCTTTGGGTCAATAGTAGGAATAAATCGCTCAATTGTCTTTTGTAATAAAGAGCGTTTTTCTCCAAAATGCAAAAACTGTTTAGGCATTTCTCTGCGAGAATAAGGCCACAATCTTGTTCCACTACCGCCTGCTAAAATGATGGCTTTCATATTTTTCCTCGGTTTTTTTATCAATAAAAGCGTCAAATTCCGCATGAAATCTCTTTCTGCTAAACTTTTGCGCATGTTGATGAATTCTATTTGGATCAAATTCTTTTTTTTCAAAACAAGCAATGGCATCTAATAAACTAGCCACTTGTTGCTTTTCAAAAAAAATCCCCGTCTGATTTTCTATAATGGTTTCCAATGTAGCTCCTTTTCCAAAAGCAATGACGGGAACCCCGGCTGCTTGCGCTTCTAAAACACAAATACCAAAATCCTCTTCAGCAGCAAAAATAAAAGCCTTTGCTTTAGCTACATAAGAATGCATGATTTCATCAGGCAGATAGCCTAGGATCTCTACATTTTTAGTAGCCAATTGCTTAATTTTTTTCATTTCAGGACCATCTCCAATCACAAGAAGCTTATGCTGAGGCAGGTAAGAAAAGGCTTTCACTATCAGATCTACTCTTTTATAAGGGACTAAACGAGAAACCGTGATGAAATACTCCTCTTTTTTTTCTTGTATACAAAAACGCTCAACATCAACTGGAGGATAAATCACAGAAGCTTCTCTACCATAAAGTTTACGAATGCGACGAGCAATATAATGAGAAATTGCCACAAAATGATCAACTCGGTTGAGTGATGCAATGTCCCAATTGCGTAAATAATGAAGAGCAAATCGCGCAAACCCTCTTTGCCATACCCCTGCTCTTTCTAAATAACAATGCATCAAATCCCAGGCATAACGCATAGGAGTAAAACAATAACACACATGCAACTGGTCTGGATGAGTCAATACTCCTTTTGCTACCGCATGTGAAAGAGAAATCACTACATTATAATCCCTTAAGTCAAATTGTTCGATTGCTAAAGGGAAAAAAGGAAGATAGTAACGATAGCAACTAGACCCAAAAGGCATTTTCTGTATAAAAGAAGTATGGATCTCTTTTGTTAAACAGGTAGATTTAAATGTTTTTTTATTGTGAACAAGAGTGTAGATAGGAGAGGGGTAAAGCTCATAAATAGCCTCCAGAGCTTTTTCTCCACCCGCTGACTCCACAAGCCAATCATAAACAATTGCTGTTGTCATATTTCAATTAACTGATCGATTTTTTCTAGATGTTTTTGCGCAGATATTTCCCAGCTTAGGGTCCTTGCCAGTTTTAACCCTCTGTTAATCAGTTGCTGTCTTAAATCAGCATCTACAAGTACTTTTTCAATAAGCTGTGCTATATGTCGATAGTTATAAGGATTGCAGTAGAGTGTTGCTGTTTTACAAACCTCCGGCAGAGATGCAGCGTAAGAGCAGATGGTAGGACAACCACAGGCCATAGCTTCTAAAGGAGGGAGGCCAAATCCTTCATACAATGAAGGGAATATCATTAACTCAGCTGTCCTATAAAAGCTAACGAGCTCTTCATCTGAAACATTTCCTACAAAATGTATTCGATGCTTTACATGCTGCAGGGTTTCTTTAACACATGAATCATCGAGGCGTTTCATGTCTTTAGAATTGCCCACACAAATAAGATCTATTTCGGAGAATCCTTGTTTATCTAACAAATCAAAGGCTAAAAGCAAAGCTTGTATGTTTTTATGAACTTTGAGATTCCCTACATATAATAAAAACTTTTTCTTGATGTTAAATTTCTCTAGTATTTGATCATTCTCCTTCTTAGGCGAAAATCTATCTAAATCAACCGCCAGAGGAATCACCTCTATTTTATCTGCTACAATATTGGTGTATTTGCACAATTCGCTCTTTGAAAAATGAGAATCTGTAATGATTTGATCAGACCGATAAGCTGCTTGTTTGATCAAAAAGCCCGCATAGAAACGCTCTAATCGACTCAACAGCTTAGGATAGGCTAAATGAAATAGATCATGAATAGTGGTTAATCTTTTCTTAGAGGAAATAGGGAAAATAGGAACATTAAAATGAGGAGACCAAAACAGATCACAAGGGGGAATTTTTCTAGCAAAATCTATTTGCTCTATGGGCGAATAGATCGGAGTAGAAATGGGGATTACTTCCATTCCATCAAAATAAGAGCTCTTTTGATGAGGATGAATAAAAACATACCAGTGTATAGGAGCCTTTTTTACATACTTCAATATATTTTTTAGATAAGTACCGATACCAGAATGAACAAGCATCCTTGCATCCACACAAACTTTCTTCAAAAGCAAACCTCGGTTTCTTTTCTAGCGCTTTGTGCTATTAGTTTCATATCACTATCAACCATGAGGCTAACAAGATCCCTTAAACAAGTACGAGGTTTCCATCCCATCTTTTGTACAGCTTTAGTAGCATCTCCTATGAGTAATTCTACTTCTGAGGGTCGGAAAAATTGCGGATTAATTTCTACCAATATGCGTCCTGTTCGACAGTCAATCCCTTTTTCTTCTATTCCTTGTCCTATCCATTCAATAGCAATACCTACTTCCTGAAAAGCTAGCTCTACAAAGTTTCTGACACTTGTCATCTCTCCTGTAGCTAATACAAAATCTTCTGCAGTATCTTGCTGCAACATACGCCACATCCCTTCTACAAAGTCTTTAGCATAACCCCAATCTCTTTTTGCATCTAAATTACCAAGCTGTAGTCTTTCCTGTTGGTTGTGCATAATCTTAGCTACTGCTAGTGTAATTTTACGAGATACAAAATTTTCTCCTCGACGTGGGCTTTCATGATTGAATAAAATCCCATTACACGCAAATAAATCCCAGGCTTCTCTGTAATTAACAACAGCCCAATAAGCATAAAGTTTTGCTACTCCATAAGGAGATCTAGGATAAAAAGGAGTTTTTTCAGTTTGAGGAGTTTCCTGTACTTTGCCAAATAACTCCGAAGTAGAGGCTTGATAAAACCTCGACTGTGGACAGATCTTACGCATTGCTTCGAGTAAACGCATTGTTCCTAGAGCATCCACGTCTGCTGTATGTATAGGCATTTTAAAAGAGGTGCCAACATGACTCATAGCTGCTAAGTTATAGATTTCATTTGGTAAAACAGATTTAATAATGCTTTCCATATTACCTGCGTCAGTAAGGTCTCCTTCATGTAAATGTAGACTTTCGCGCAAATGAGAAATTCTTTGTAGATTACAAGAAGAAGATCTTCGCACTATTCCATGCACTTCATAACCTTTTTCTAACAAAAACTCTGCTAAGTAAGACCCATCTTGCCCTGTTATTCCTGTAATAAGCACTGTTGTCATAAGCCATTTCCTTTTCGATAAAATGCTAGAATCATTTTTACACAGTAACAATTATAGATAAAGCTTTAGAGCACAGCAATCTGTTTATGACCATTAAGTAACTCACGGTTTTCATCTCGAGATAAGAACATCTATTTGTTCTTTTGATTCTGAACATATTTTTTAGAGGTCTGTTCATTTTGAGGCCATCTAAAAAACACATGGTAGGAGTTGCTGCATAATTTCTTGCAATATAAAAAAACTTGCTCATCGAGTATAAAGTTGCCCTCCCTGTTGTTTATCTTTCCAGATATGTTTGTAGATGGTCTCATGGCTAACATATTCTTTACTGTGTCTTTTAAGCCAATCTGATATCTGTACTGGGCTCCATTGTAATTTTAATTTTTCTTCAATACTGAAAACCAATGGAAAAGTCATTTTTTTATTCGGTTGAGAATTTTTTCTAAGAAATGCTTTTTCTTGGGGCTTGCTGATAACGATATCCTCGTTGCCTTTTGTTTCTCTTAAGCTCCCTGCCAATAATGCTATAATGAACATTTATAATTTTTGCTATTGAGCTAAATGTATCTCCTCTATCTTTTAAAACCCTCTGTACAGGACAATTTTTTAGGAGTAGATAAAAAGAATAGCCCGCAAATATGACCAGAGATCTGGCATAATACTTCCAGAAAGCACTCTAAGAGGTATTATGAAACATATTTGCGAACTGAAAAATATTTTAGCAGAACATTTTGATCCCACATTGAGCACTTTCTGTAAAAAAAATATTTTCAATTCACTGGAGCAGGTTGAATATCTAATTCGTAGATTTTTCTTACAGAGCTTCCAAAATAACCAAGAATTCGCTTTCTGAGAGGGGTTA
>JBAUFS010000124.1:0-67180 GCA_049679255.1 Candidatus Rhabdochlamydia sp. | reverse complement strand
CTGAAATAGGCATTTTTAACATAAAAAGTACTATGAACTTTGAATTAACTTGATGAATTAACTAAATTTTTTGGAAGAAAATAATAAATCATATACTTAATATTGCAACCTGCTCAATGTGGGATATTTAACAAGCTTATTAGAAGTAAATTGATCCGCAAATCAACATTTTGTCGATTTGCAGATAGTTTTCTTTGCCTTTAAAACAATCCGCAAATCGACAAAATGTTGATTTGCGGATTGTTTTTATAAAAGATCTGTTTTATACTAGTAAAAGCCAAGAGGAGTTTAAGATGAAACCAGCTCAGTTTATTGGTCGCGAAGCTGAAATGGAAAGATTGGAGGGACTTTTAAGTAAAAATAGCGCTAGTCTTATTGTAGTGCGAGGCAGAAGGCGCATTGGTAAAAGTAGGCTCTTGGCTGAATTTGGAAAAGAAGTAAAAAGCTTTTTCTTTTCTGGGAACCCTCCAGTGGGCAAGACAACGGCTCAATCTCAGCGTGATGTCTTTGCACGTCAGCTCGAGAGAGTGGGCATTTTTGGTTAGATTTCCCCAAGGAATTTTTTCTACAACAATATTCTGCCCTGCTTTATAGATTTTTGATTCTACGTGCACTTCTTGTTCAGTGAGATAGGAGTCAAAGAGATGAATTTTATCATAGGTGCTAACAATTTTTCCAAGAGTGTTGATTAAATAAACTCGATTCAACAAAGATGAGCCAGGTTCATCCAGAACTACCATTCCTATATTGAGCCAAATGTGCCTTCGGGAAGCTAAATGACAAAAATATTCGAGGATGCGCGGTTGCCATCCAGAAATGGTCTGTTTTAGAATAGATTGTTGTGGATTTGGAAAATAGGGTGTATATTCAGGAGTCAAGATGAAATGGGCTCCCGCATCACATGCTGCGTGGATAAACTCTCCAGCAATTTTTAAATTTGCTTCAACATTTTCATTGGAGTTCAGTTGTACACAGGCAACCTTAAACTCCTCAATCATTAGGCTTGCTTATTTCAAAATCTTTAACAAAATGAACTAAACGACAGATATCTTTATATCCCAATTTTTTGTGAACCTCAATACTGATATCATTGTTGGCTCCTGTATCAGACGCCATGGCTAAGCATCCTTGTTCTTTGGCCCACTTTTCCGCTTCCGAAATTAACTGTTTAGCGACGTTTTTCTTTCGGTATTTGGGTAAAATATACAACCCTTCCAAATAACCAACACGATTATGAGAAGTTCCTTCAACAAGATGGCGTATGGAAACTTCAACAAGACCGATATAGTTTTGAGGTTCTATCTCTGCAAAAAAAACTGTTTTTTCAGGAGAACTTAAATAGTCTTTCATTTCTCTACGGTGTTTTTCTTCATCACAATTGACCCAAAACTGTTTCCGTAACTTCATCCATACATCAAAATTTTCTGGTTTAACTTGTTGGATTTTCATAGATCTCAAGGTGTTTGTTAAGGAGGTTAACGATCGTTGAGAATAAAAAGCGGTAATGGGCTGCGGAGTAAGGAAATATATTCGCAAAAGGCAATTTTTTTTTGCAAGAGAGATGGACAGTATATTTGAAAGGATATCTGTTGGTGAAAGGTAAAAAACAATCCTTTAATGGACATTTAAATACCTCACTTCTAACTTGCTGATAAGTTGAAGAAGTTTATCTGCCTGTTCAGTAATACTGTCTTGAAGGCATTGGCCAAATTCTTCATCGTCCAGATCAAATTCGGAAATAAAAATGAGAATGGCGTTGAGTTGGAGAAGAGACAAAAATTTGTCGATTTCAGAAGGCTCTAGCTTCTGATGCTTTAAAAATCCGTTTAAAATCCATTGCATCGGTTTGATATCCCATGTTTTTCTGACCGACTTTACAGTGGAGGAGTGAACATCAAAGGCACCTACAACAACAAGCGCGCGGACAAGATCCCAGACTCTAAAGCCCATACGAGCATCGTCTAGGTCGATCAAAAAAATTTGAGATGTTTGACGACAGAAAATAGAGTTGTCTAGGGAAGGGTCGCCATGAATCCAAGAAAGGGGGAGTGCTCCCCAGTCAATTTCTTCCACAGTTTTTTTTATTTTTGTTTCGACTTCTTCAAAAAAATTTTCCTTTAAAATCCCTCTTTTCTGAACGCTATCTAAGCATTTGATATAGTCTAAAAAGTAGTTGGGATGGTCTGGAAAACATCGATTCCGCGCTTTCAGCACAGCATGTAATTTTCTTAAAACAAGCAAAAGATCTTGAACATGATGCAAAGCGTTGCAAGAAAAAATACAATCAAAGCTTTCCAAAGGAAAATCTAAATCTTCAGCACGCGAGCATATAAATCGTGGCTGTTGCTTTTTGCCAGAGTCTTGGGGATTAACAAGTGGTTGTCCTTGATCCGGTGCATAGAGGGGATCGAGGCTTGTCCAAGATTGGATATTATTACTATAAATAAGAGGCGAAAGACAACCGCCAATTTCAAGAATATCTTTAGAGTTGAGTTCAATTAAACTTTCAAAACGCTTGTAAACAGATGACTCATCATAAGCAAGAGGTGAGATTTCTTTCCCATTCATGGGTCAGCCTGTTTTTTTCTGTAAAAGTAAACACAGATCATAAACATAATATTTTCTTTATAACAATAGTTTTATCTGATCTTGTTAGAAGTTATGCAGTTGAATGGGCCTATCATTGTAGCAAGATCAGAATTCTATTCTATCATCAAAAGCGCAACTCATACTCAAATGTATTTTCTTCTTTTGGCTAAATGTGATAAAAACAGAGTCGCATATGGTAAGCTTAGGAGGATAGATGTCTTATTTAGAAAACTATTTCAATAGAGTTCCTCGTGAGCTAAGAAAAAGCAGTGCAATTGCTTATATGGCAGCTTTTGATCATTTAAAAACAAATCATCCCTTTATTGTAGAAAAGATTATCCAAGAGCTTCAAGATCAGCGTTGTTTTTTAAAGCTGATTGCTTCTGAAAACTATTGCTCTGAATCTGTGCAGTTAGCTATGGGAAACTGGCTTACTGATAAATATGCAGAAGGGTATCCCTACCATCGATTTTATGCAGGATGTGACAATATTGATGCTATTGAAGCTGCTTGTGTGGGGGAAGCAAAGGCTATATTTCAATGTGAACATGCTTATGTACAACCTCATTCAGGGGCAGATGCCAATCTTGTGGCTTTTTGGGCAATTTTGGTAGCGCGTATCCAAAATAAGCAGGTAGAGAAGTTAGGTAAAAAAAATATTAACGATCTTTCTAAAGAAGAATACGAGCAAGTGCGTCAGCTTCTCGTGAATCAAAAAGTATTGGGTATGTCTCTTAATTCCGGAGGACACCTAACGCATGGGTATCGGCATAATATTTCTGCTAAAATGATGCAGGCTTTTTGCTATGAAGTAGATCCGAATACTCATTTATTGGATTATAAAAAAATCAGTGAAATTGCAAAGCAGGAAAAACCTGCTATTTTAATCGCGGGTTATTCAGCCTATTCAAGGAAAATTAACTTTGCTAAAATGCGTGAAATAGCAGATAGCGTAGGAGCTGTTTTGCTTGTAGATATGGCACATTTTGCAGGTCTTGTTGCTGGGAAAGTGATGGTAGGGGAGTATAACCCTATTCCTTATGCGCAAATGATTACTTCAACCACCCATAAAACTCTGAGAGGGCCTAGAGGGGGAATGATCCTGTGTCAAAAAGAGTTTAGAGAAGTAGTTGATAAGGGGTGCCCGATAACTTTAGGGGGTCCGCTTCCTCATGTAATTGCTGCTAAAGCTGTGGCCTTTAAAGAAGCAAATACATCCTCTTTTTGTGTCTATGCAGAACAAATAGTAAAAAATGCTCAAGCGCTAGCAAATGGATTAATTCATCATGGGATTCATGTTCTTACTGGAGGAACAGAGAACCATCTGATGGTTCTTGAGGTTTCATCCTCTCTTGGTTTAACTGGGTTGCAAGCGGAAAATGCTCTTAGACAGGCGCATTTTACAGTGAATCGCAATAGTATACCTTTTGATAAAAATGGGCCTTGGTTTACCTCAGGGGTACGTATAGGAACAGCTGCTTTAACTACTTTAGGAATGAAAGAGCAGGAGATGACGCAAATTGCAGATTGGATTTATCTGTTGCTTAAAGCTACAAAACCTGCTAAAGCAGAAAAAGGAAACAGCCGTTCTTTAATAGAGATTGACTCTTCTGTGCTCAAGGAGATTCAAAAACATATAAGTGTTTTATTAAAACGGTTCCCTCTGTATCCAGATTTGATCTTTGATTGAAAAAAAGGATGCAACCCTAGATAATGTTTTTGCCAGATGCTAAAAAAATGAGACTGAAAAAAAATGAGGTATTTATGTCGTTAGTGAGCCAAAGGCAGGAAGCGAATCAGAAATTCCCTTTAGGATCGCTCGATGATAAGATTGATGAAGTGCTACTTAAATCCAGAAGGATCTTCTTTTGTGATGCTGTAGATAGCAATACTGCTCGTAATGCCATTCGTAAATTATGGTACTTGGAGTTAATGGATCCAGGTAAGCCTATTTTATTTATTATTAATTCGCCAGGTGGATCAGTTGATGCGGGTTTTGCGGTTTGGGATCAGGTTAAGATGATCACTTCACCTGTCACAACGCTTGTTACAGGAATTGCTGCTTCTATGGGTTCTGTTTTAAGTCTATGTGCTGCTCCTGGGAAACGCTTTGCGACTCCTCATTCCCGTTTTATGATTCATCAACCCTCTATCCATTCAGTGATTCGCGGACAAGCGACCGATTTGGAAATTCAAGCAAGAGAAATCTTGAAAACCAGACAGGGAATTGTAGATATTTATGTGGAAGCAACAGGGAAAAAAGCAGAAGAGATTGATAAAGCCTTAGACCGTGATATGTGGATGAGTGCAGATGAGGCCTTAGAATTTGGTCTGCTTGATAAGGTAGTTTCTAGCTATCAAGATCTAGAAGCGTGATTTTTACTAAATACCATGGAATTGGTAATGATTTTATATTGATCGATCAAAGAAAATCCCCTATAGAGAAGAGTGCTTTTTTTGCTCAAATACCCAGGATCTGCGATAGACATTTGGGAATAGGAGCAGATGGGGTACTCTTGCTTGAGGGCTCTAAATGCGCTGATCTAAAAATGCGCATCTTTAATAGCGATGGTAGTGAAGCTGATATGTGCGGCAACGGGATTAGATGCGTTGCTGATTATGAGATGGCTCAGGAACCTATTGAGATTGAAACAAGAAGTGGTGTATTTACCTGCTGGCGTAAAGAAGACCAAATAGGGGTTGATTTAAAGCAGCCCTTAATTTCTCATTGGCCGATTAAAATCCATGAATTTACTGTCTATGTAGTTAAAGTTGGTGTTCCTCACGCCGTTGTTTTTTTGCCCTCGTTTGGTCAAATTGATCTCATAAAAACAGTCCAAGAGATTCGATTTGCCTTTTCTGAAGGGATAAATGTAAATTTTGCTAGCTTTCTAAATAGCCAGCTTGTTGTTCGCACTTATGAAAGGGGAGTAGAAAACGAAACCATTTCTTGTGGCACGGGCTTTGCTGCTGTTGCATTTGTTGTAAGTAAACTCTCTAACCCCCCACAGCCTATTTTGATAGCAAGTGCTTCTGATAAAATTTCTAAACAGATGAAATTCTTTATTTCTGCAAGCGGAAATATACAAATGTTAGCAGGGGCTTGCCAAGTATTTTCAGGTAGCTTGGAATTGTCTTAAAATTTTTTAAGCATATTGCAAACATATCGATAGCTAGGCATGCTCACAAATGAGGAGAAATCTAGCTTAAAAATTACCATGTCTCAATCTTCTTTTTCGCAAAAAAATCTAATAAAAGCTGAGCAGTTATTATTAGAGCAATCTATTAAAAAAATTTTATTTTCAGAAGCGACATATCAAATAGAAATATTTGATAAAGAAAATACACATTCTTTTTCACCCTTTTTACATATAGATGATCAAGGAAAAATCTTAGAGGGATTTTGTTCCTGTGATGAAGCTGAAGAGACTCAATCCTGTGCACATCTTGCTGCTGCGTACTTAACTATTTTTAATGGAAATCTTCAGCCTTTGCATGTGCGTTTTCGTCATAGCTTTTGGGATTGCTTATGTCAAATTTTTTGTAATCGACATGGATATGAGGCAAATGTATTACGAAAAAAAGAAAAAGCTTATGAAATCAGATCCTCTACGAATAAACTTCTTTTTCATATAGAGCCTTTAACTGCTGCAACGAAAAAATATTTGCATACACTTTTTTTTGAACGAGCCATTGAAACAGAGGAGACCTCCCTTAAATTTTCTAATTTGACTCCCGATGAGTTGCAATTGTGGAAAGAAGCAAATCCTAGCCACCGACTAAAATATGAACTGTGTTTTTGGTCCGATCTTGCAAAATGGCTGATGCTGCTTCAGGAGAGTAAAAAACCTTATACCATTTCTTTTGAAGAGAAAGAAAAGCAGCTCCCTTCTTGGCTAACCATTCAATTTACTGGTTTATTAAAGATCAAATGTTATCTCTCAGAGGTTCATTGGCCACAGTTAATTCCTGTTTTAAAGACAGTAGATTCACCGCTTGTTGTTCATGGACAACCCTATTCCTACATTCGAGCTATTCGTTACAATGAAGCGGATAAAAAACTCTTCATTGAAATGGATCAATCTCAAAAACAGCAACAAGAAGAAAAAGCAAAGGGAATTGCTGTCGGAGACTTTATTTTTATTCCTAAAAAAGGATTTTTCCCTGCTACAATAGACCCTATTTTTGAACAAAGAGAGATTTCTGCGCAAAAAATTGGGAAAATATTTTTTAAGCATGCGCCCATTTTACAGAGATTTTTAAATAAACCGATTCATGCAGGGAATAATCGTATTCAATACGATCTTTTTTTTGATGCAGAAGAAAGACTGCATCTTGAATGCTATCTCTTTGAAAAAAAAGATCTACAAAAAAAATCCTCTGCACGATTTGGAAACTGGGTTTATTTAGAGAAGAAAGGTTTTTTTCAAGTGGAGAATTGGTTATTTGATGGTGTTACAAAAATTATTGAAAGGGCTGATGTTTCAGAATTTGTCTCTCAACACAGAGCGTGGCTTAATAGTTTTCCTCTCTTTCAAACTCATGTCTACACCATTGAATCTCAATTACGCTTCTTTGTTACAGCATCAAAGCAGCTGTGGTTTGAAGCGGCTATCGAGATGCTTGAAGCAGAGGATAAAATCAGTGACTTTGGGGCATGGATTTATGTAAAAGATCAAGGGTTTTTTGCCAAGCGTACTCAGCTACAAACAGGTTCTATCTACTCAGGATTAACGATTGAAAAAGATCGAGTTGCAGAATTTATTCAGATGCATCGAGAAGAATTAGAAAATGTTAGAGGATTCTTTTCCCCTATCTGTCCTATTTTAAAAAGTGGATATGAAATTAGTCTGAAGAACGAGCAAGTTTTTATACAATCCGTTATACAACTTTTGCCCGAGTATCAAGATAAAAACGTACAATTCTTCGATGAATTTACCTATGTGGAAAATCAAGGATTTTACGAGATTACTTTTGAGCAGCGGTTAAAGAAAAAATACATGCCAAGCGCTTTTATTTCTAAAGAGCAAGAGACCAATTTTATCTTATATGATTTAGATACTTTAGTAGACCAAATTATTACTCTGCAAAAGGAGCTAACTAAACCACATTCTCTGCAAGTAGAGATACGTAATTTAGAACAACTAAAGAAAAACAAGCACTTTCAATGGCGTATGCATCTTGTGTTTATCAGTGAGCTTGGAGAAGTAGATGCAAAAGAGATTTGGCAAGCAATAATAGAAAATCGTCCTTATCTTTTTACACCAGCTGGCCTTATCACTTTGAAACAATCTCATTTTAATTGGTTAAAGGCAATTCGCAAACAGCAATGGGATGCAAAATCTTTTCTAAAATGTACAACGCTAGATTGGTTGCGATTAACTGTTTTTGAAGAAATAAAAGCTCCAGAAGGCAGGTCTATACAAGCTCTGCAGACCAGAAAATGGCTGGAGAGTATTTCTCAATTTGAAACACAAACCCCGATGGATCTAACCGGGTTTAGAAGTAGGTTGCGGGCCTATCAGGAAACAGGAGTAAACTGGCTTTGGTTTTTATATACCTACGGACTCTCAGGGATGCTTTGTGATGAGATGGGTCTTGGAAAGACCCATCAAGCCATGGGGCTTATTGCTGCTGTGTTTAATGAATTACAAAAAAGAGCTAAGTTTTTAGTGGTTTGCCCCACCTCTGTTATTTATCATTGGGAAGAGTTATTGAAAAATTTTTTGCCAGAAGTGCGAGTTCTAACTTTCTATGGGGTAGGGCGCAATTTTGAGCTTTTTACAACACAAGCAGACCTTTTATTAACTTCTTATGGCGTGTTGCGTAGCGAGAAAGCCATTCTTTCTCAGTATACCTTCGATCTTATCGTTTTTGATGAGGTGCAAAATGCAAAAAATTCCCAATCTCAAACGCATAAAGCTTTGAAAATCCTTAATGCGCACATGCGTCTTGGATTAACCGGAACACCTATTGAAAATAGCTTACTTGAACTAAGATCCTTATTTGAAGTGATTGTGCCAGGGTATTTACCTCAAGAAGCTCATTTTAAACATCTGTTTGTCAATCCGATTGAAAAAGGGCAAGACCAAGCAAGAAAAGTGCTACTCAAACGATTAGTCGATCCTTTTATCTTACGACGTAAGAAAAAAGAAGTATTATTAGAGCTGCCGGAAAAAATTGAAGAAATTTCTTATTGCGATCTTTCTGAAGAACAAAAAAATTTGTATAAGGCTGCTTTTTTTCAACAGAAAAGTCAACTTATGCAGCAAATAGAAGATGAACACAAACCACTTCCCTATCTGCATGTATTTGCTTTGTTATCTACTCTAAAACAGATCTGCGATCATCCTTGTTTAATCAATAAACAATTTGATGAATTTCATAAACATCAGTCAGGAAAATGGGATTTATTTGTCCAACTATTACAAGAGACAAGAGATAGTGGTCAAAAACTTGTAGTGTTTTCACAATACTTAAATATGCTTAACCTCATTGAAAAATATCTCAAAGAACAAAATATTGGCTTTGCGGGTATTAGAGGAAGTACGCGTAATCGAAAAGAGATGCTCGATAGATTTAAACAAGACCCTACTTGCGAGGTTTTTGTTGCTTCTCTACAAGCAGCAGGTGTTGGAGTAGATCTTGTATCTGCATCTGTTGTTATTCATTATGATCGTTGGTGGAATCCAGCGCGTGAAAATCAAGCAACCGATCGAGTACATCGTATTGGTCAAAATCGAGGAGTTCAGGTATTTAAATTAGTCACTAAAAATACCATTGAAGAACACATTCACAAGTTGATCGAAAAAAAACAAGCACTCATGGAAGGGGTTATTGAATTTACAGATCAGGATCAAATCAAAAAATTAAATCGTGAAGAGTTAATTCATTTGATTAACCTAATCGACCAGGATGTAAAAAAAATATAAAAATTTACAAAAAACTCTTTAAAGAATTACGCTTGCCCTCTTTTTAAAGGATATTCTCATGAAATATGTTAGTATTTTTATACTTGTCGTTGTGAGTGCATTTTTCTTTTTTCCCATTATTAAACCTAAAAGCAAGGAGTTAATTCTTCGCCTCAATATGAGAGCTGAACCTAAGTCAATGGATCCACGCAAAAGAGGGGATATGCGCTCGTCACAAATGCGGTTTTTATTTTTTGAAGGACTAATTAAAATGTATCCAGACCACTCTATAAAGCTTGCTCAAGCCAAGTCCTATGAAGTATCAGAAGATAACCTCACTTACACTTTTCATTTAAGAGATACTGTTTGGTCTAATAATACCCCCGTTACCGCTTATGATTTTGAACAATCTTGGAAAGATATTCTTGATCCTAATTTTCCTTCTACAAACGCACAATTATTTTCTCCTATAAAAAATGCAGATGCAGCAAAAAAAGGTCTTGTTTCTCTTAATGAAGTGGGCATCAAAGCAATAGATGCAAAAACTCTTGTGATTACCTTGGAAAAACCTACTCCTTATCTTTTTAAACTACTTTCTTTCTGTACTTTTTCCCCTGTAAATATTGAAAATGATCGCAAAAACCCTAATTGGGATCATGATGCAGGACCTAACTTCTTATGTAATGGTCCTTATTCTTTAGAAAAGTGGGATCATGAAAATCAAATCATTGCTAAACGTAATCCTAAATACCGCGAAACAGAAGATCTGCACCCAGAAAAAATTATTTTTAACATAGTTGAAAATGATGCAGTAACTTTAGAGATGTTTGAAAAGGGCTTAATAGATGTGATTGGAGATGCTCTAACCGATATTCCTCTAGAAGCGATTCCCAGGTTAGAAAAAAAATGGACAATTTCTCGTGCGCCAAGATCATCTACTATACTTATTCACATCAATACTGATAAAGCTCCCTTTAATCATCCTAAAGTTCGTAGAGCATTTAGTCTTGCTATCAATCGTCAAGAATTGATTGGATTATTTGGAAAAGGGGTTAAAAAAAGTATTACGACAGAGCATATTAATACAGCTTATCAAGCAAGTGTAGCAGCAACAAATCTCATTCCTCCTTGTTTAAAAGAAAATCGCTACCGCTGTTTTTTTAAAGACAATGATATATGCCAAGCGCGTATTTTATTAGAAGAAGGCCTGCAAGAATTAGGAGTGAATAAAGAGGTTTTTGAATCTGTAGTTCTCTGCTATGGCCAACGAGCTCCTGAAAAAAATGCAGTAATTCAAGTACTCCAACAACAATGGTTAAAGACTCTAGGCATTTTTATTAAGCTAGAGTGTTTGGATTTTAGCATTATGTTAGATAAATTGTTTCGTGGTGACTACAATATGTCTTTTATGCGCTGGGATGAAACATATCCTGACCCAATGAGCATTCTTGAAAGATTTAAATACAAAACCTATGGAATGAATTTCTCCAATTGGGAGCATCCTGAATATATTCAACTACTTGACCGATCTTTTTACGAAGAAGGAGATAAGCGAATGCAAACTCTAGAACAAGCAGAAAAACTGCTTTTAAGCGAGATGCCAGTCATTCCTTTATATCATGCAGACTATGTATATATGATAAATCCCCGCTTGCCTTTTACCATACCTCTTTGGTGGAAAGATAGAACGCTGCTGCCGCTATCTGCTGAAGATCAAAGAGTGCAAAAGGAAAATAAATACGCTCAAAAGACTCTTCCTTAATTGCCACTGTTCTATGATCTTGTCTTTATTAATATAAAAAAAATTTTTACAATAAATTCTCTGAAGAATTACGCTTACCCTTTTTTAGAAGGTATTTTACATGAAATATATTGGTATTTTTATACTTATCATTGCGAGCGCATTTTTCTTTTTTCCCTTTATCAAGCCTAAAAATAAGTTACAAGTTCTTCGCCTCAATATAAGATCTGAGCCTAAGGCAATGGATCCCCGCAAAGGGGGAGAGCTGCTCTCTGCGCAAATGCAATTTCTATTTTTTGAAGGATTGGTAAAAATGTATCCAGATCAATCTATGAAACTTGCTCAAGCCAAGTCTTATGAAGTATCAGAAGATAAGCTCACTTACACTTTTCATTTGAGAGATACTGTTTGGTCTAATAATACCCCCGTTACCGCTTATGATTTCGAACAATCTTGGAAAGATATTCTTGATCCTAAGTTTCCTTCAGCTAGAGAACAACTGCTTTCTGCTGTAAAAAACGCAGAAGCGGCAAAAAAAGGTCTTATTTCTCTTGATGAGGTAGGAATCAAAGCGATAGATGCAAAAACCCTTGTGATTACCTTGGAAAAACCTATACCTTATCTTTTCAAATTGCTATCTTTTTGCGCCTTTTCTCCTATAAACATGGAAAACGATCGCAAAAACCCTAATTGGGCTCATGATGCAGGACCTAACTTCTTATGCAATGGTCCTTATTCTTTAGAAAAATGGGATCATGGAAATCAAATCATTGCTGCACGAAACCCTAACTATCGTAAAACAGAAGACCTACATCCAGAAAAAATTATTTTTAATATTGTTGAAAATGATGTAGTAACACTAGAGATGTTTGAGAAGGGTTTAATAGATGTAATTGGAGATGCTTTAACCGATATTCCTCTAGAAGCAATTCCTAGGTTAGAAAAGAAATGGACAATTTCTCGAGAACCAAAAGCTTGCACCTTGCTCATTAATATCAACACAGAGAAACCTCCCTTTAATCACCCTAAAATTCGCAGGGCATTTAGCCTCGCTATCAATCGTCAAGAATTGATTGGATTGTCTGGAAAAGGGGTTAAAAAAAATATTCTAACAGAACAGATCAACACAGCTTATCAGGCAAGCTGTACAGCAACAAATCTCATTCCTCCTTGTTTAAAAGAAAATCGCTATCATTCTTTTTTTATAGACAATGACATAGAAAGAGCGCGTATTTTATTAGAGGAAGGTTTACAAGAGCTCGGTCTTGATAAAAAAGTTTTTGAATCGATAGCTCTTTATTATAGCCAACGCTCCTTTGAAACAAATGCATTGATACAAGTGATCCAACAACAGTGGTTAAAAGTTTTGGGCATTTTCATTAAGCTAGAGTGTTTAGATTTTAGCATTATGTTGGATAAATTATTTTGTGGTAACTACGCCATGTCTTTTATGCGCTGGAATGAAGCATATCCTGATCCGATGAGTATTCTTGAAAGGTTTAAATACAAAGCATATACAATGAACTTCTCCAACTGGGAGCATCCAGAGTATATTCAACTACTTGACCGATCTTTTTACGAAGAAGGAGATAAGCGAATGCAAACTCTAGAACAAGCAGAAAAACTGCTTTTAAGCGAGATGCCAGTCATTCCTTTATATCATGAAGACTATGTATATATGATAAACCCTCGCTTGCCTTTTACCATACCTCTTTGGTGGAAAGATAGAACGCTGCTACCGATATCTGCTGAAGATCAAAGAGTGCAAAAGGAAAATAAATATGCTCAAGGAGCTTTTCCTTAGGGGCTTTTTTCTTGTTAATATAAAATTAACATTTTACAATAAATTCTTTTGAAGTACGTTTGTTCTTTTTTTATAAGGTATTTTACATGAAATATGTTGGTATTTTTATACTTGTCGTTGTGAGTGCATTTTTCCTTTTCCCCATTATCAAACATAAAAGCAAAATGTTAACGCTTCGTCTTAATATGAAAACAGAACTTAAAAAATTCTCTTGGAGAATTTAAATCCAAAATGCATGCAACCAACTTCTGTAATTGGGAAAGCCTAGAATATACGCAATTACTCGACCAATCTTTTTATGAAGAAGGGGAAGCGAGATTGGATGTTCTGGAACAGGCAGAAAAAGTTTTTTTAAGCGAGATGCCCTTTATTCCTCTATACCATGAAGACTATATATATATCACAAATCCACAGTTTCCTTTTATAATACCTCTTTAGTACAACAATCGGATGCTAATGCCTTTATGAAGGAAGAGACAATTCAAACAGAAAGGTTAATCCTGCGACCTTGGAAAAAAGAAGATCTTGCTTGCATGCAGAGCTTAAATCAAGATCCACGAGTCATGGAATATTTCCCCTCTTTAAAAAGCTACAAAGAGAGCCTTGAAGAGTATAATCGTATTATAGAAGATTTTAAAAAAGAAGGATTTGGGCTTTGGGTGGTTTCTATAATAGGAGGAGCTGATTTTATCGGTTTTATTGGTTTAAACCGTGTGAAATTCACAGCACATTTTACACCAGCTGTCGAAATAGCTTGGAGATTAATGGCCGATTACTGGGGTAAAGGGTATGCAACAGAAGGAGCCATGGCTTGTTTGAAATATGGATTTGAAACGTTGCATCTTGATGAAATCGTCAGCTTTACAACGTCTACAAATAAACGCTCTATAGCTGTTATGGAAAGAATCGGGATGTCACGTAATCCAAAAGATGATTTTGACCATCCAAAATTAGCAGAGGGTCATCCCTTAAGAAGGCATGTATTATATCGGTTACAAGCAAATGAGTGGAATCGAATAGAGAATAGAAGTGCTTAGTAAAATCTATTAAATGTTGAATTTTCTTCTATTCATTTAAATTCTTTTAAACATTTCTTCAGGCTTTAGCTATTTTATCTCTATATTAAGTCATTAAATTTCAGATATTTAAAAAAATGAATTCTACAAAACCTACCCATTTGACTTAATTGGGTAGGTTTTGTAGAATTAAAAAATGAGGGAATTAAAATACCTGAAAAAATTAGAACGGTTTGCCAATGTTCCTATTTTTACCTCAGCAGAGGCAGAAAAACAGGGTGTTCCTGGGCATGCTCTGGCTTATTTAGTAAAAAGAGGTGCCTTAGAAAGAATTTATCCAGGAGCTTATCGTTTCTCTCAATATGAACCCGAAGTTGAGTTTCAGTGGGAAAACTTGGCATTGCTTGCAGTTAGTATTCCTGATGGGGTCATTTGTTTAATTTCTGCTCTTTGTTACCACGATTTGACGGATCAAATTATGCGAGAGGCTTGGATTGCTGTATCACACGAATCCTATCCTCCTAGACGACCCAACACAAGAATTATTAGAATGCGCAATGTTAAGCTAGGAAAAATCAAAATTGCACTTGGTGAATATAACACTTACATTTTCGACAGAGAACGCTCTGTTGTTGATGCATTTCGCTATCTTAGTAAGGAAATTGCCATAAAAGCAATTCAGAGATACTTTCAGAACTCTAAATACAAGCCAGATCCTAAGAAATTAGGTGCTTATGCAAAAACATTACGTGTTAACATAACTCCATACATTTTATCTTATACAACATGACTGCAGATTTAGAAAAATCATTCAAAGCAAAATTACGAGCTATCGCAAAAGAAAAAAATCGAGATCCTGCTGATCTTTGGCAAAATCTCACGCTTGAGCGCTTTTTAGTGCGTTTGGCTAAGTCGAAGTACTGTAAGCATTTTATTTTAAAAGGCGGTATTCTTCTCTCTAAATATATCGAAATTGGAAGAGAAACAACGGATTTAGATTTTCTTGCGCAAAGACTGAGTAATGAAGTTGCTGGGTTAAAAGATATTTTTGAGGAAATTGCAAACATTGATCTCAAAGATGGGTTTATTTTTCAAGAGATTAAGATAAGAGAACTTAGACAGCCTCATATGGGATATCCAGGATCTGAAGTATCCATGATGGCCTATTTTGGAAAAACAAGGTTTAAAGTCACTATTGATATTGGTTTTGGAGATATTGTCGATGCTGTTGAATATTCGATTCCGCTCACAGCATATTCTAAAGGAATCCTTTTTGAAAGCAATGTCAAGCTATCTTGTTATCCCAAAGAATTTATTTTTGCTGAAAAGTTAGAAACTATTATCTACCGAGGCTCATTCAATAGCCGCATGAAAGACTTTCACGATCTTTATTCCTTGGTGTCTTCTTCACTGTTGCCATCGTTTCATAGCTTAGAAAGGATTATATGTATGGTATTTGAACATCGAGAAACCCCTCTTATTTTACCGATTACTTATACCGAGGATGAAATGAAACAAATGCAAAATTTCTGGAACCAATATTTAAAAAACTTGCGTGCAGAAAATTCTGAAAACCTACCAGTCCTTATTGCTCAAATTATAGCTACAATTAATGATTGGCTGCGCTTAAATACTGATCTAGTTAAGCAGAGAAAAGTAAGAACATAAACTGGGGTAGAGTATTGTAAAGATAGGGTCTATTCTAATTAAGGACTCTTTATTCAGAAAAATGGCTCCCTATTCGCCATTAATGCTCAATTCTCCACAGAAGCAAAAAGCTTCTATGTTTTTAACTCTTTAATGAATGGAAGAGACGCTATTATTTTAGGCCCAACAATCTAGATTGTTTTAATTATACCTCTTTTAAAGATTCTAATGACTCAAGCTTCTTTTTTAACAGATTTATAATCTCATCTTGTATATCTGTACTTACTGTACCTTCAAGCTTTAGTTTTTTACCACAGCCATTTGGACATTTAGGACCTTCACCTTTATCTGTAGCAGCTGCTATTAAAGGATCTATTGTTTCTGTAATATCCCATATGTGTAGGGGATTGTCTTTTTCTCGAATAGGTAGAGATGGGAGAGCTCGCAAAACTTGATCTATTAGATATGAGTTTTCTTCTACAAGAGTTTGTTCATCAAAAGCTAGACCAAGTTTTTCTATCAAACTTTTAATTTCTTTAGCTTTTGCCAAATTTTCCTCTGTTATAGTCATTTGGGTTTTTTGTATTGGATATAGATTTTTATAAATACGGAGGGCAACCATGGATGTAGCAGTCAGAAATGCAAAATTTGCTAAAGACAATTCTATCATATATAAACGATAATTTATTAGCACTTTAGCTAATGCAGGTCCCCTTATTTGATTTAATATTAAGAAAGAAATACTGGTAGTAAGACAGCTATTTAGCGGCTCAAACTTATTTGGAGTATTTGGAACAACAAGAGAAGAAGGCTCTGAAAAGGGATCTGGTATTTCAGGAAAAAAGTATTTAAAGGCATGTTCTTGTATTTTGTATGTTAGTTTGTACAAAGCATGACAAACCAAAGTATTAGAACAAGTGAAGGCCTTAGAGCAGTAAGGAAGTATTAGAACGGGTGCAAAAAAATTAATGGTACTTGTCCAAGAGACACTATTAACAGATAAAACCATAATAACACCTGATTATTTAATAAGTTTATTAGTATAATATTAAAATATGTATTTTAATTTATTAGATCTTCATTAAAAGGCAGTATAGAAAAATAATATGCCTTTTCTAACACTTCTATAATTTTAGTTTGTAAATTTGTATCTACTTCATTTTCAAGTTCTAATTTTTTGCCACAACCATTAGGGCAATTAAAAATTGAAGATTTTTCAAAAAATTTTTTTACTGTTTCAATGTCCCAAAAATGTAGGGGATTATTTTTTTCCTTTGTAGGGTATATAGGGGTTTTATATGTAATCGAATCCATTAGAAGATCTGTTGATTGTTCTAGATTTTCAAGCGCATCAGGAAAGTTTTCCTCAAGTTCTATAAGGAGATCTTTGATTCTTTTACCATTTTTTTGTGCTAGGCTATTGGGTTTTGGTATCAGGCTGGGTTTAAAAAAAGTATGCATTGTTTGTTGGAGATATTGATGGATCTTCTGGAGCATGAAAATAAGGATTTTAAGAGTTGTTTGCATAGCAGAAACTCTAATAGTAAATAAATATTGAATCACGATCAGTTTATTAAGAGCATTCCATTTGAATGGCTTTAATAACAAAAAGGTAACAGTAGAAGCAATGGCTTTATTTAAAACCTTAAATCGCTTGGGATATTTATTTCTATGCTCATCTCTTCCCCGATCTGCAATAAAGACCCCGTATTGCGCAAGATTTTGCTGATAGAGAGATTCGTTGTAATGACTAGGAAATAAATGGATAAAAGCTTTTTTTTGCACTTTGTAAATTAAATACTGTAATAGATGGCAAGTGATGGTTTGGTGTAGAGGGCAATGAGTCTTATTAGAGGAGCCAATAAGAGTAAAAACATTCATAATAGTTTTTTTATAAAAATAATTGTATGTATTTATCATCTAAAATAGCTCTATTATTTAATTAAACATTTTTAAATTTTTGCGAATATACATTAAAATTTAATGGATTTTAACTAAAGTATTTTTTTAGTTCTTTCGCAATCTATGGTTTTTTAATGGGCTTTTTTTTATTATGATTATCTTAAAATCTTAAAGAGGCTTATGAAAACAATACAACTAGCTCTAGTGGGGCGTCCAAATGTCGGAAAATCTGCCTTATTTAATGCAATTTGCAAAAAAAGAATTGCCATCGTAGACGAAGCAGAGGGGATAACGCGTGATCGTCTATATGCTGAAGCGGATCTTTTTGGCCAGCGTTTTGAGGTAATCGATACGGGTGGAATTCATTCTGATCAGAAGATTGTTTTCCAAGAAGAGATCCGTCGTCAAGCGGAGACTGCTATTGAAGAGGCTGATGTATTGATCATGGTGGTAGATTTCACTGTGGGAGTTACACTTTTAGATGAATATGTAGCAAAGCTTTTATTGCGCACTAAAAAAAAGGTTGTTTTAGCTGTTAATAAAGTAGATGACTTTTCTAAAGCCCAAGCAATCTATGAATTTCACTCCTTAGGGATTAAAGACATTGTTGCAGTTTCTGCTATACAAAAGTTTCAGATTGCAGAATTATTAGAAGTAGCATTTCTTGGGGTAAGCTTCCCTGATCAGGCAATTAAAGAGACAAAGGGAATCGGTACTGCGATTATTGGTCGTCCTAATGTTGGTAAATCTACCATTGTAAACTACTTAACTAAAGAAGCAAGGTGTGTGGTCAGTCCCATTGCAGGTACTACGCGCGATTCTATCGATGTGGAGATTCAATTAGAAGATCAGCTATTTACCTTAATCGATACAGCAGGTATTCGCAAAAAAAAATCAGAAAAAGAAGTAGTGGATAAATTTGCAGCTCTGCGCACCGAAAGAGCAATGGATCGAGCAGATATATGTGTACTCGTGATCGATGCAGAAAAGGGGATTAGCACACAAGAAAAACGCATTGCTAATGAGATCGCTGCTTTAGGTAAAGGTTGTGTTTTAGTGTTTAATAAATGGGACCTTGTAAAAGGATTCCGGATGGAACATTGTCAGAAGAGTTTTGCCATTGATGTGCCTTTTCTAACTCATTGCCCCTTATTATTTACTTCTGCAGAAACAGGAAGGAACATCGAGAAGATTTTCCATGCAGTTGCTAAAGTGCACGAGCAACAATTGCGTCGTGTGACAACAGGGCAGCTAAATAAGTTTGTCGAACAAGTTGTGCAAAAATATCATCCTCCCATGATCGATGGAAAGCGATTGCGCATTTATTATATGGCGCAAATTGGCGTGCAGCCTCCTCGTTTTGTTCTATTTGTCAATAAACCTGAATTGATGCTTGATTCCTATAAAAAATATTTAATTAATCAGTTTCGTCTGCAATATGGATTTTTAGGCTCTCCGATTGAATTTATTCTAAGAGGGCGTAAAGAAAAAAAATTAGCCCCATTAAATCCTCAATTAGAAAAACAAAGCATTGATTTAGAAGAAGAAGAGCTGGATTTAGAAAAAATGGACTCTTCTTATTTTGAATGAGGCACAGGGTTGTATTTGATAAGCTTTCGATCCATCTCAATACAGCGATAGATCCAAGGATCGCTGTTCTCTCTTTGCAGACGATCACAGCCTAAAAAAAAGCCAAGTATAAAGCCATGTTTTTGCATGGCCTGTTTCATATAGCTAGAAGAAGAAGGATAAAAGTGGCTTCTTGGTCCATCTACTGGCGATAGAATATGCTGATGAAACCAAATCACTTTTTCCGCTACATATACAGGTAGAGAAGAAGAAGTAGGCTCTGTTTTTTTTGGCTGCGGGAAAATGAGATCTGCGTCTTTACCCCATGGCTCAAAGTAGCCTGGTAGTGCATACACACAAAAAGGAAATAAAAGAAGCAGTAATCTAAAAAGCATATTTAAGCATCAACATAGGAAATAAACGTTGTTCTCTCATCAAATGGCAACCTAAGGTTTCATAGAGTCTTTCATTATAGCATTTAGCCTCTAGGCCTGCGCCATACACTCCTCCAAAATACCATCCGGCTTCAAAACTTGTAAAGATCACTCCAGCTGCGATGTTACCATGATCAAAACAATAGACAGAGGCAGCAATAAATAACCCATTGAGTAAAAAAGCGGTTAAAGCGGATTGTTTTTGCCCTAAATACAAATAACCAGAGCCTGGCAAAAGAGCATTTAGCAGTTGTGCCTTGCCAACGGACTTTTTATGTATTTGGTACTCTTGCAAAAAATCGCTTAAATAAGACCTTGGAGGAGGACTCTCTTCAATAAGGCTTAAAGCGGAAAAGTCAGCTGTCATAAAAGACTTAGATAAATATAGATCCATCGATTGATCAGGAAAGTACTGATTAAATAACTGCAGAATATGATCGGCTTGAGTTAATTGATTGGTTTGAATATAGCAATCGTAGAGAACAACTAGGAGGTCGTGTAAGGGTGCGAATTCTGTAGAGACACGTGTAAGACTACTATTTTGGAAAGTAGCAATGGCTTGATCGTATTTCTGACCCATGTAGTAGCAGATAAGGATCCCGTATTGTATTTGCAAAAGACGAGGACTATCAGAGCAAGAGAGTAGGATCTCTGCTCTTTTAAAGGCTGTAATAGCTTGATAAAGGTCGCATTCTTTGGCAAAGCCTAATGCAATCCGCATCTCTTTGCCCCAGTCGGCTAGTTTTTCATCGTGAGATAGAGCTTCAAATGCAGAAGGAAGCGATTTTATATAGCGATCATGCACAGAATATTGAAGCACAGGTTCTATCTCGTCAGAGACCCTTTTATAACAACTAGATAAGCTGGATAAAAAGAGAATGTATAAACAAAGTTTATTCATTCTCAGGAAGTTTGACCAAATCAAGCCCTTCATCAAATTCTTCTTTGAGGATCGGTAAAGAAGCGCTATCTTTGTAGAGCCATTCTTGATGTTCGGTAACTTTTTTATATTCATCATAGGAATTAATAATTTGTGGTCTAACAAAAATGATTACGTTAGATTTTGCCAGATTACGATCATTTTCGCTAAATAAAACACCAATCACAGGTAAACCTCCTAAACAGGGAAGACCTGTTTTGAGACGAACTTTAGCATTTTGAATCATTCCGCTTAAAATCACAAAGTGATTATTAGGGACGTGCACCCTAGTATCCATATGTGTATGCGAGGTTTGAATGCCTGTTAATTGTGCATTGCTTACACTGCCAACAGTATTTACTAATTCTGTAATGTCATGCACGATATCTAAGGTAACCATATCGTTATCGCCTAGTATAGGGGTAATCGTTAGATTGACTCCTATATCTCGATACTCCACGTTCGAAGTGGTAACTGTATTATTGGAGCTATTCGTTACAATGGCTCCGGTAAAAGGAACATTTTGTCCGACAAAGATATTGGATTGGCGATTGTCTTGTGTGATGATTTTAGGATTCATCACAATTGTCGTATCTACATCTGTTTGTAGTGCATTAACCAAACTACCCAAAGAAATAAAGGATTTCCCTTTATGCATAATAATATCGCCAATGACTCCTAGATCAAAACCATTAGTAAAAGGGACCATTCCACCTGCTGGGGTAGTCTTCGCATTGATTGATTTAAGAGTTGAAGAAAAGCCTTGCGGGGCTTGGCTTTGTACTAAAGGTGTTCCTCCAGGGAAATTTCCAAAACCAACTGTTGCTTTATTTAAATACTGCATTTGACTGCCCCATTGCAAACCGAAGTTTTGCGCGTTGTTTAAACGCGTTTCAATGACAAGCACTTCGATAAATACTTGTTTAAGAGGCGTATCTAAATTTTGGATGAGTTCTTTGAGCTTAATTAAGATGCCCTCTTGTCCTGTGCTAAGGAGGGAATTGGTTACTTTAATCCATTGCAAAGAGCTGACAGCATCAGCTAGTGCAGAGGACTCTCCGGAGGATTTAGCTAAACTAGCCACTACTTGCTTTAGGGCAATTTGAATATCGTCTCCGCCGTGAAACTGCAATTTGTAGACCAAAAAGCTCGTATTGTCAATCGATTCAATCGCTGGATTTGCAGTGGATTGACCAGGGATATCAAATTTTTGGAGCAATCCTTCTATTCTTTGAATAGCTGTAGGTTCTCCAGAAATTAAGAGAATAGAGGTTTTAGGAATCCATTTTAAATTGTTAATGGCATCAAATAGAGAGGTATCTGAAACTCCTGCACTGATTAAATTATTCATAAATTCTTGCAGGATCTCAATCAGATCATCTCCGTTAACAAATTTGGGAGTATAGGTGGTAAAGGTGCTTGCCTTACGCTCATTGGGGATTTGTGGTTTGCCTCCTTTAGATAGATCAAAGTTTTGCGCTAATTGTTGTACACGCTCAAGAGTTTGCTCTGTTCCTGTAAATAAAAGAGAGTTTGTCTCTTTAATCCAGCGCACTTTCTCTAGGGTTTCTGCAAGACTTTTATCGGGCAATGTAGATTTTTCCAATTGGGCTGCAAAGTTTTTAAGGGAAGCGATTAATTGCGTAGCAGTGGTGTTTTGGATGTTATAGACAAAAAACGTAACATTGCCCACATGTTGGATGGATCCAGAAGCATTGGCAACATCTATGCTATCGAGTAGAGATTGTACTTTAGCAAGGGTTTCTTGATCTGCTGCAAATACAAAAGATTTAGTAGCTGCGACATAGCGCACAGAGGATAGGGTTTTTAATAATTTAGGATCGTTTAATCCTGATTCTTTTAGATCAAAAGCTAGATCGACGAGTGCTGCTTGGATCTCTTCTGCAGGGACATATTTGGGTTTGTAAATAGAAAAAGAGGAAGCTCCTGCAGGATACCCTTCGTTATTGTCCAAAGAAACTAAGAGTGTTTGGATTTTTTCTAGCGAGTCTGGATCGCCAGTGAACACTAAAGACTTTGTGCTCTCAACCCATTGCATAGTGGCTACAGCGGCTAAAAAGGATTTATCGACTAAGCCGCCTGTTTTAAGAGCATGACTCATATCTTTTAAAGCTTTTTCTAATTCTTCTGGGTGGCGATATACCGGTTTATAGACAAAATAATTGGATTTAGGAGGTGTTTTTTTATTAGGGTGCGCCTCATGAGGTGCAATATCAAAAGTGGGTAAAATGGTTTCTATCTGTCTTAAAGCAGACTTTGTTCCTGTGAATACCAGAGAATTGGTTTCCTTGATCCATTTCATGCTTTTAATCACATCGACAAGATCTGAATCAGGATGAGGAGAAGCTTGAAGATGTTCTAGCATTTGGTGCAAAGAGGTTGCTATTTGGGGCTCTTCGGCGTGTTCAATTTTATAGATGAAGAAAGAGCTCTTTCCCGTTTTTGTAAGAACAGGGGTATCTAGTTTTGCTAAAATATCCTGTAGCTTAGCAATGCTTTGATCATCAATTACAAACAATAAAGAATTAGAGTCACGCAAAACTTGAACACCAAAAATAGCAGAAGCTAATATAGGAGAGCTCCCTGTTTGTTTAAGCTCAGAACTTATTTGTTCTAATTCTTTTTTTAGTTCGTTAACTGTGCGGTTCTTGGCTTTATAGAGAAATACTTTTCTCAAGCCAGGTTTTATAGAAAGAGCTGCTTGTGAAGTGACATCCAAGTCTTCCATAATTTCCATAGCTTTTTCAATTAAATAGGGCGTGGAAACGATATAAATCGTATGCGACTCTAATTGGGGAACGAAAATGATCGGATTTGATTCAACAAAAGGAGCGATAATTTGCTGAGTTAAAAGAATTAACTGATCCAGAGGCAATTTTCTTGCATTGTAGGAATCAATTTCTAAGGGACTATGTGGAGCATCTAAACTGCTTAAAAGGGTACTGATTTGCTCTATGTTTGCAGCAATGTCGGTTACAATTAATTGCTTTGTCTCTGGTGACATTTCAATTAAAGCTGCATCGGATACCATTGGTTTAAGAATACTTGCAACCGTATTGATATTTGCATTTTTGATTCGAAATACACGTGTTACTAAAGCTGCAGGTTCTATTTTAGAGGGAGGGCGATCTTGAGAAATAATGGGTGGGATTTGATGCACTCTTTTGCTAGAAGTGATCAGGATATTTTTATCTTGCTCCACTAGATTTAAGTCATGTACGCGTAGTACCTGTATTAAAACAGACATCACATTTTTAGCAGATACGGGTTCTTCAGAAACAACAGTAACAGTAAATTGCAGTTCTGATTCTTCGAAAACAAAATTTAAATTTGTGATTTTGCTTGCAAAACGAATTAATTCGATAATAGATACGTTATTGAAATTAATGGTATACGTATCCTTATCTGAATAGATAAGGGCTTTAGAATTTTCTAGTTTGTACGCAATAGGATCTGTATTAGCAGTATCTAAAGTATAGGCAATAGTAGAAAATGGCAGTGCACACAAAGTGATTTTGTAACAAAAGTGAGATCGAAATTCTTTCATAGCTTAAGGAGACTCCGGTTATGACCCTTTTACAAGGAGCTATACAAAAGATAAAATAGCTTGTAACGAATCCTAAAATACTGTTTGGTTTATTGTAAACGGCTGTTTATGCAATAGGCCTTAATAAACTAGGAATTACTATGATTTTTTGCAAAATGCTCTATGATCACGATGAAAACGGCAAGGAAATTTTATTAAAAGAAGATACATTTCAAGTAATGATGGAATGGGAAAAACCTTACATGCAGGCCTGTATTGATGAATTACAGCCTTTTGGGGATGTCTTAGAAATAGGTTTTGGACTAGGATACTCCGCCTCTCACATTCAATCCTATAAACCTAAATCGCATACGATCATTGAATACCATCCTTTAATTGCGCAAAAAGCGCGCGATTTTGCAAAAAAATATTCCCATGTCACAATTATTGAAGATACTTGGCAAAACGCTCTTAAAAGTTTAGGAGTATTCGATTGTATTTTTTTTGACGATTATCCCTTAGAAAGTCAGCAGTATTTAGAAAAAATAGAAAAAGAAAGCCAAGAGTCTTCTCTTATTGTAAAACAAGCTGAATTGCTTATTAAAGAGATTAATCAACAATTCCCTAACCTCTCTACACAAAAGTACTCCGACCAAGACCTGGATAATTTTGTAAAAACGGTTACATCGGAGCCAGAAGAGCAACTGGTTATTTTTCTACAACAACTCTATAACAATAAACAAATCACTAAGCAACAATTCGAGAGACTAGCAAAAAAGCACAATATGCATTTGAAAGAGCCTTCTGAAAAACAACCCTTTAACTTTCAAGGGCCCTCTGATCGTTTATTTGCTTTTCTTCAGCCTTGTTTAGCCTCTCATATGCGCAATGGATCGCGGTTCTCTTGTTTTTTAAGCGATCCTAATTCAAAGCTGATAGACCCTCGCTTTTCTGAAATCATTGCTAATCCCTATCTTGATTATCAAGAAAAACAGATATTGATCAAAGTGCCTGATAACTGCAAGTACTATAAAGGGGATAAGGCTCTTGTCATAGTCATTACTAAGAGGCTTTAACTACAAAGGGCTTCTTCTTGTGCTATTTGATAGCTTGTATGCTCTAGGTTAGTTTGAAGAAGATTTGTATATTTTTGCAAGAGTTCCGCATTTTCTTGTTTTAGCTGTTTGTTTTCTTGTTTTAGTTGTTCTTTTTCTTGACAGGTTTTTCTATATAGGCCTCCTTGCATTTCAGATAAGGTGCCAACATTTGTATGTAAACCATCAATAAGCGGCTCAAAAGCAAGTTCAGTAGGAGATACTCTAAGTGTTCGTTGGATTTTTTTACAAAAAGGTTTAGGGTACATTTTTAAAATATTGGCTAAAGAGAGGGGAATATCTGCCGTAAAAAACAAGGCTAGGCCAAAATGCCTTGACGCTTGTTTAGCAATTTTGTGATGTGTGGGGATATAATCAAATGCAGAAGCCGGAATAGAATAAATAGCCATTGCTAGGCTAGCCATTAATTTAATAGATCCTAAACCTGCGTGTATAAGCACATCCTGTCCTCTTCCCACAATTTTTGCAAATACAAGAGCTGTGCGTATAACCAGGTTTGAATGATTTGAGAGCTGTTTTTGGAAATAGTTTCCAGCATTAAGATAATTATCACAAGACAAGGGATTGTAGTTACCTATAAATGTCATTACTGACCTCGTAGTATCTTATTAATTAAAAAATATGATTATTTTTTGGGACGTATTGATGTTTTTCTCGAAATCTTTAATCTTTTTGTTTTAGATGAAGGTTGATTTTAAGCCATATTTGTCTTTTTCTTATGCAAGACAGAGTTCATCCTAGTTTTATTGAATTTGTCTACTATTTCAGGTGTTATTTTCTGAGTAAGCCGCTCGGCATAACGGGCTGCTATTTTTTTAGCACTTCTTCTTCTGCCATCTGCTTGGCACTCTACATATTTCCGAATATACGGTGTAAAATAAAATTCTATGTTTATTTCGGTTTTTATCATTTCAGGGATCTTATGGATGTACTCTCTAAAAAGAGAATCTTTTATTTCTTTAGCTTTTTCTTTTGAGATTTCAGGAAGAAAAGACCAAACTTTATAAAGTATTTCGATATATTTTTCAGCAAAGGTCATTGCTTGTTGCTTTGCTTCAGGTGTATTTTTCAAGCAGCGCTGATATTCTGAAAAAAAGAGCTCCGTAAAATATTTGGCATATATATCTGCTTGTTTTTCAGATTCTTCTTTTGATTGTGTTTTTGGCTGCCTTGCAAGTTTTCTTAAATGAGCATTAACATAAATTTTGGCATAGAGCAGTGCTTGTTCTTCAGTTTCTTTTTCTAAACATTCTTTTGAAAATTTTTGATACATAGCAGAATATATTCTAATACAATTTCTGGCATATACGGTTGCCTTTTGTTGTATTTTTTTTTGACCTTCATTGTTTTCTATATACTCTGCATAGAGCATACTGAATAACTTAGGATGGCTTTCAGCAGAGATTTTTGCCATTTCTTCAGCAACTTCTGGAGGATGGTTAACAGAGTATCTTGCTTTTTCTTCAGAGAAGATCTCTTCAAATTCTTCTTGTATCTGTGTTTTAGGTCTTTCTTCTTTATTAACAATATTTTTTTTTAGGCTTAGAAACTTAGAGAAAAAGTCTTCTACCTTTTCCATTTTATCTTTAGGGTATCCATTTATCATGTTTGTAAGAGAAATAAACATATCTGCGAAGTAGTACCCAGAAAAGCCTAAATGAGCAAAGCCTTCTTTGCCTATGTCATAGTTTAGAGTAGATCCGCACAATCTTGCTGGAATAGAATAAGGGATCTTTGTAGTACAAAGGGCTAATTTTCCTAATCCTATAATTATATGGATAGCAATATCGTAAATACGAGCAACATCTTTTATAACAACACCTACGACAAGGCGAGATAATATATTAGGAGAGGGACTCTTTGAGCAAAAGTTTTGAGATTCTTTTCCCAGGTTTTGATCAAAGTCAATAAGATTAGATATACCCATAAGAACTTCCAGCTGTTTTAAGTAGTCTTTTGTTTACAAGATGAGAGACTCAATTCCAGAGCTTTATTAGTTTAAGCTATTAGCAAGAATTTAACCTTGGTAGATAAAAAAATATGTTTTAATTCAAATAAAAGCGATTTGCTGATTTTTATATATATAATAAGTATGGTTTATAATAATTACATTATTACTAATTTGTATTATTGTAAAACAAAACATGGATTTTCTATTAAATATAGTACTTAATATACCGAATTCGTAGAACAGCGAAAGGTTTTTGGAAATTTTTCATAATTTGCAACTCGTATTTTACTTTCTTCTGGATTCCCTCCACATTCTAACAATGCTTGATAGAAAGGAGAGGATTCTATTGATTGAGAAGTTTTTTCTTCAGCAGATGTGTCTGAGTCTGCTTCTTGCGTTGTTAAAGTTGGTTCATCTAGATCTGCTTCAGAGTCAGAAGGAAGCGAAACATAGCTAGAAGAACTACAGATATCACTTTCTTTTGGATCCATTACATCTTCTAAGGGGTTTTCCTGTTGTGATTGAGATGACTCTTCTTTAGAAGGTGTATCTGAGTCTGTATTTGTCTTTTGTGTTGTAACAGTTAATTCTAGAGCTACTTCAGATTCAAAAGAAGAAGATGGTATTCTTTTTGGTTCTTCTTGCTGTGTTTTATACTGTTGTTCTTTAGCATTTGTTATTTTGGGCGGTAAAAATCTAGAAAAAAAGTTTTCTACTCTTTCTATTAAATCTTTAGGATATCTATTTATCAGGTTAGTCAGGGAAATAAACATGTCAGCCAAGTAGAATCCAGAAAAACCTAAATGAGCAAGGCCTTCTTTGCCTATTCCATAGTTTGGAATAGATCCCCATAGCCTTGCTGGAATAGAATAGATCAGCCTTGTTGCACAGATAATGATTTTTGCCAAACCTACAATGATATTAATAGCAATATCAGAAATACGGGTAATATCTTTTATAATAATACCTACGATAAGACGAGATAATATATTAGGTAAGGGGGTCCTTGAGCAAAAAATTTGACAGCGATTCCCAAGGCTTTGATTAAAACTGATAGGATCTGAAATAAGAAAAGATGTCATGGATTGAGCTATATGCATAAAATTTCTCTTTTTTTAATAAATCACTTGTTCTAGGAGTTTAGCTAACTGGAATTTTTTTGGAACGGTTTCTTCTTCTGTTAGCGTATTCCAAACCGCGAGCGCGAGCGCTTATTTGAAGAGGGTTTTTATGAGAAGAGGTGTTTTTCTTTAGATTTCTGGTGAATTCTTGAGAAGTTACTTTTTTAGGAATTACTGATTTGTTTTCAGAAGGAAACTTTTCAACAGATTCTTTCTCTTCTTTTAAAATTTCTTCTTCGAATGAGCTTATAGTATCGTTACATAGGCCGTCTTCTTTCTTTTTTTTTGTAACGGTTTCATCTTCATTAAACTCGTCATCTTCAAGAAAAAAATATTCATCTTCTTCCTGATCTAAGAAAGTAGTTTCATCATCGCTTTCACTCGTATTATCATAAGTTAGCTTGTATTGGGAGGGATCAGTGCGTAGCTTATTAGCAGAAATAAATGAAGTAGTTATAGCTGACGGTTTTTTTTCTATAGAATTTTCTTTGTAGATCTCAGTATCCAGAGCTTGCCGTACTTCTTTAGATATCTTTTCAAGCTCTTCTTCAAGAAGAAATTCGCTATTATGTATATTGTCTAGCTCTTGTTGGGTTCTCTCAAGAAGCTCTTTTTGTTCTTTTGTTCTTCTTTGTTCTTTTTGAAGAGCTTCTTCTATTTCTGGATCAGCAACATATTGAATAGTAGTTCCTTTATTTGGAACTTCTAAAAATTTTATGAAAGCGCTTTTTGTTTTATCAATTAGATGTTGAGGATATCTCTTATTGATGTTGGTAATAGATGCCAAGATATCTGCTGCATAAACACATGCAAAGCCTATATGAACAGCTGCTTGCTTGCTAGGTGTTTGATGATCTGTTTCTATGCCAAGAATTCCAGAAGCGATTGCGCATATGCCTTTTACTGAACCTATTGTTAGTTTAACCCCCCCTGCAAGTAGATGAATAGCTATGTCATGAATAAGCATCGCTTCTTTGGCTAACGTTATGGTACAGCGAGTAGGTAGATTAGCGTTTAAGCAGTATTTTTGGTAATCGGGAGTAATAGCAAAATATTTATTGAATTTTAAAGGATCTGAGTTGAAAAAATTTTGAGATAACTCTGTAATAGATGCAATGAATACACTCATAGATCTTCCTTTTTTTAAAAAATATTTTTAAGAAATTCTTTGTATGCAAATTAATGCTTTAGAGGCTGCATTGGCTGCTGTGGGATAATGCAAAACCGATCGAAGAACGGTTTCTGCTTGTCTTTGCGCAGAAAAGAGTAAATGCTCTTTAATCTCTTCAAAAAACATTTTCTCAAAATTAGCTAATTCTGTGTTTTTTTCAGAGACATCAAAGGTGTGTAAAATAAGGGTATCGCCAATATCCCAATTATCGATGGTCTCAGAGAACTCTAATTGGGGATTTGTTCCTAATGCAGGATTTTTAGCTATAATAGTTCGTGGATTAAAGCTCTCTTGAGAGACATGGATCAGACTGTCATATCCACAGGAAATGCAGCTTAATTTATCTTGCAGAGGATCAAGAAGAAGCGCGCTAAAAGTAATCGGGCAGGCTTGTTTACAAAGCAGTTGATTTAAGCTAGAGGTTAGTTCATCAATTTTGCTTAAAGTTAATTGGTGTATATACATATGAATCATCCCTTGTAAACTACTCATGCAAATGGTTGCTTCTATTGTTGTTATAGTAGAAGAGGCAAGTAATATGCAAAGACAATTATTAGGAAGAGGAATAAAATCGTAATAAAGACCAAATTGGACTCCATGCCATTTGGCTAAACCAATCTCTGCATGAGACCAGGAAGGAGGAGTTTTGGGTAATGTTAGCTGAAATGCTGCATACAGGGCTTCATAGACTTGCTTGATTTGATCTGGGCCTGCATACTCTTTTTCTAATTCTTTAGATTGTAAATAGAAAGAGACGTCGTGAATAAACTCTTCGGTTGTTTGGTAGCGTTCACTAGCGGAGATAGCTAGGGCTTTTACAAGAATGTGTCTTAAGCCTTTGGGGATAGAGGTGAGATTAATAGCGCCGTAACTGAGTTTTCCAGAAATAAGTTCATATAAGATGATGCCTAAAGAATACAGATCAGAAGCAAAGCTTAAATGAGAGGGGTTCTCTTTTTGTTCGGGGCTCATGTAATTCGGTGTGCCGATAAAATAGGAGGGGAGAGCAAATTGATCTTGCTCGTCTTGTAATTGCGCGATTCCAAAATCAATAAGTTTTACTTCACCGTCTTCTGTAATTAAAATATTTTCCGGTTTCACATCTCTGTGAATAATTCGAAGAGAGTGTAAATGTTGGAGCGCGTAGGCTACTTGCAAAGAGATATCTAAAACTCTGCGTATAGATAAAGAATGCTGTACGATAAATTGCCTAAGTGAAACACCATTAATTAACTCCATAGCAATATAAAGCCCTTTTTCCCAGCTTCCTTGTCCATAGAGTTTTACAATATTAGGGTGATTAGAAATCGAAATGGCTTTAGCTTCTCTTAGGAAATGCTCAACAGCTTCGGGATGATTGATATGATTAGGGGATAAGACCTTAATAGCTAAAGGTTTTTTTGTCTTAGGATCCAAGCCTAAATAAAGAAGGCTCATTCCTCCTTTATTCAAAAGGCTCTCTATTTTATAAGGGCCGATTTTTTCAGGCAGAGGGATATCTTCTTTTCCTATCAGCTCAGGGAGCGTATTTTGTTTGTAGAAAGAATGCTCTGCCATATTTGAAAATGCTATTCTCCAATCTGTAGGATTTTAACTCCAAGTACGTCGCCAAGCTGAATAAGCTCTCCCTTGGCAACAGCTTTCCCATTTAAGATTAATTTTACTCCTTGTTCAGGTCGTGCGGCTAATTCAATCACATTGCCAGGTTTAAGCTGCGTGAGTTTTTTTAGGTTCATCCGCACTCTTGCTATTTCTACATGGATAGTCAAAAGAGCATCGGGTATGGGGACTAATGGCTCTTCTAGTTCTTGTGTTGTTTCCTCTTCTTCTTGATTTACATCTTCTTCTTCGAAATCTTCATCCATGGATTCCTCCTGATAGGCATAGTCGATAATTTTGCAATTAGCTGGTTTGCAAATTACAGTAAATAGGGGGGTTTGTTCTAAAAAAAGAGTTGCTGTCCCTTTTGTTGTATTAGGGGAATAAGAGCAAACATCCAAGATTAAAAAATCACCGATTGCAATTTTTTCCCATTGAGATAATTTAAGTTGTGTGTGGCCGATTTGAGCAGATACGGCTAAATCTATATCTAGACTGCTCTCATCAATCGAAAAAGCTGAGTTTGCAAAATGGGTTTTAAAAGCCTGATGAAAACTGATGGGACATACGATTCTTCCCCATAGTACTTTTTTAGGGTGATGAATCCCGATATCCATGCAAATACAATTTTCTTTAGGAAGAATCGTGGTTAAAGAACCCATTTTCAAAGACAGATCAGAAAAGGGTTTTAAGGAGTCAAAGGCTTTTAAGATTTCCAGTAGTAAAAACCTATAAAAACCTTCTTGAAAAGAAGTAGAGCTCATTGCTTTTTGACTTTGATTTTCTGTGAGTGCAAGTGAGATCAAAAAAGCCATGTCCTCTTTTGCCATGACCCAAAAACATTGCCCTACAAGCGGGCTTAATTGAATGCTTGTTACGATCGGATGATTACCGAGTCCTGATAGCACTTTTTCCTCTGTAAGCAGCTGAGTATCTCCAACCACGAGGCTTAACTCAGGTGTTTGTAAAATAGCAGCTACTTCTTGTATACATTGATCCCAAGGAATAGGAGGCAGGTTTCCCCATAAGGGAATCTCTTGCATTTCTTGCAGAGTGTGGTGGACTTGATGGATCCAGTTCATGGGCATTGTACTCATTGACTATCCTCATCATTTTGTTTTTGATGATCGGTTGTCTGATAAGATTGCAGTTCTGGAATAATGTCATTAACAGAAAAACCAAACGACTCTTGACGAAATCGATTAAGTAACTGAGGTACGTGAGAAGCAATTAAGGACAAGGCAGTGCTAGAAGTAGGCGCTAATTCAATATTAAAAACCTTAGGTGCTGTTGAATATTCTTTTATCGTAATACGCATGCCAGAGAAAAGAGAAGTATTTGTATCTAGGATAAAAGTGGTTTCTTTGTCTTGTGAATGATTCATAAGAATGGAAGCTGAGGCAAGTTTTCCCCAAAGCTCTTCTATTTCTAGGGGAAAATGAGATGTTACAGGAACATGGGCACTCAATTCAACCTCAGAGATTTTTGTCGATAGAATAGAAGATAAATCAGGGTTTCTTTCAGAGGGAAGTATGAGATTAGGTGCCCAAATGGGATTTTTGGAATTTTCTGAATTCTCATCTTCGCTTTTTAAAAGTTTTTTCTGTTTTTCACCTAAAAGCTTACTAAAAGAATCCATTTTAGGTACTGATTTCCCACTTTTCTGCTCTTTTAAAGGAGGTGGTAATTTTGACGATATGGTCATTTAAGAATCTCCTTGTGTTGGCTGTTGATCACTCCCAAAGGATTCCTTGCGTTTAAAAAGAGGGCGCTCCTCTACATTTGTTTCCAATCGATGAATGCGAAAAGTGTAATTACCGCTTGCAAAGTTTGCGAGTAAATTAGGCATATTTCCCTGAAATAAGGCTACTGCTTCTGGATTAGCAGATAGCTGAACGTTAAAGGCCTTGGGAGCTGTACTATACTCGGTAATTGTAATACGAGCTCCATAAAAAACAGAAGAAGCAAATTCTTCTCCTGAAAGAGTTAGTTCTGTTGTTGTTGTTCCAGAAAGCTCCATAACTGTCATCACACCTGCCATCCTGTCAAACAATTGGCTTATTTGATAAGAGGTAAAGGCAGATCCCGTCGGCAATACAGAAGGTTGATAACTGGGTTGATTAGGTTGTATGTTTGCTAAAGGTTCAAAAGAGGTAGACGTCTCTTCTTTTTTTTTCTCTTTAGGCTTCGAAGTAGGAGATGTGTGTTTTGGAAGAGTGGTCTTAGGTGGTGGGGCTTCTGGCGTAGGGTTTGCTGAAATTTCTTTTTTTTTAATACTTTTTTCTTCTATTTGCTTTTCTTCCAGCTTTTTTTCAACAGAGGTTTCCTCTATGGATTTCTTTTGCATTTCTTTTTCAGAAGAAAGAACTATTTTTTTATGGGATGCTTCTGCATTTTTTTTTACTTGGAAAGAACTTTTCCCAGAACTAGAACTCTTAAAAATAGAGTCAGAAGTTGGTGTTTTAGCTGTTTTAGGAGTTTGTTCTTCTTCTGGTGAATAGCGTTGTCTATTACCTCCTGAAGAGGTTTCTTCTTTTTTCCTGTAATCAAATTTTTCTCTAAATTGATTAGAACCTAGACGATGCTTATCTTTTTTAGGATCATTAGCAGGGTTAAGAGGATTAGGAATTTTGCCAATTTCGCTCATAGGGACCTCTCTTTTATCATCTTAACTCATACTGGATTTTTATCTGGATTGTCCAGCATTTTAGTGAGGCTTCTTTTTCTTATGCTTTTGACGAGAAGCAGCTGTTTTTTTGCGTTCATGGCCAGCAGAGCCTATTTCATCCATTTCAACGCCTTCTTTTTGTTCTTCAATAAGATGCATTTCGCGATCCCACTCTTTGCGATGTAAGCGCATTTTTTCTACATCTTGTTGGCATTCTATAAGCTCTTTGCGCGCTTTATCCACTTCTTCTTCAGCTAGCTTTACCTTTTTTTTTTGTTCTACGACAGCTTGTTGTTTAACAGCTAGCTTTTCATCAACAAGCTTTAAATATTGCTTCATCTGTTCTACTTTATGAGGAACTGCTCCTTCGTCCATGTGATCGCGTAATTGCTGAAGCTTATCAATACGATGTTCTTTTACCAGATCTCGTTCTTTTTCTTTTTTGGTTAAACTTGTTTGTTCTTGTTCAAGAATGCGTTTTTTATCTCGTAGATTAATTTCTGCTGTTTCGAGATTTTTTTGTTTAATCTCAGCTAATTGTTTAAGGGGATAACGTGGCATATCTATCTAAAAAGCATTTTGAGTTGTTGCAGAGTTTCTTCAAAACTACACGCTTCATCAACTGCTTGGCGTAAAAAACGATTTACCTTATCAATGTATTTAATAGCAAAATCAGCTGCTTTATCAGAGCCTGGTTTATATTCTCCAATGCGAATGAGCAACTCATTTTTTTTGTAATTGGCTAGCACTTCACGAACTTTGCCAATGAGCTGCAAATGCTCTTTATCGACAATGTGTGAGATGATTCGGCTAACGGAATCGAGAACATCAATGGCAGGATAGTGATATTGACGTGCAAGTTCTCTAGAGAGAATAATATGTCCATCGAGAATAGAGCGCACTTCGTCAGAGACAGGTTCATTTAAATCATCTCCTGCTACTAGAATGGTATAAAAAGCTGTAATTGAACCTTTTTCAGAATTGCCCGAGCGTTCTAATAAGCGGGGGAGGGTTGCAAAAACAGAAGGGGTAAAACCAGCTCTTGCAGGAGGCTCTCCTGCTGCAAGGCCTACTTCTCTTAAAGCTCTTGCAAAACGAGTTACTGAATCCATCATTAAGATCACTTTTTTCCCTTGATCCCGAAAATACTCTGCAATTGCTGTTCCCATATAGGCTGCGTTGATACGCAATTGTGCTGCTTGATTAGATGTAGAAACCACAACAACCGATCTTTTCATTCCTTCTTCGCCTAGATCGTTTTCTAAAAACTCGCGTACCTCTCTTCCTCTTTCCCCAATTAGACAAATCACGTTGATATCAGCTCTAGCATTACGAGCGATCATACCTAAAAGGGTGGATTTTCCTCCTCCTGCAGCAGCAAAGATTCCCATTCTTTGTCCTTCACCACAAGTAAGTAGGCCATCAATACAGCGAATACCCAATGAGATCGGTTCTGTAATAATTTTTCGTTTAAGAGGATCGGGAGGAGGATTAATTACCGAATAGCTTTCTGTTAAGTGAAGGGGGCCTTTTTGTTCGAGGTCTAAGGGATTGCCTAAACCGTCAACCACGCGACCGAGAAGTCCTTCTCCTACTTTAACATGCAAAGACATTCGCAAAGGGATTACTTCTGAGGAAGGGCCTATTCCATGCATCTCTCCAAGGGGAGATAAATAGACCTCTTCTCGAGTGAAACCTACAACCTCTGCCATTAAAGGAGCTTCTTCTCGTTTGATTAAAACGATCTCACCCATTTTTACCTGGGGAACGATTGCTTTAATCAGCATTCCCACTACTTCGGTAATTCTTCCATGTACTGTGGTAAGCTCTAACTCATCAAGGTGGGAGACTAATTGATCAAAATCAGGCGTTTGTTTCATATGTCCTTATAGCTGTACATTCATCAGCGTTTTAAACCCAGAAACAGCATTTGAAAGCAACACAGAGGTAAAATCTAATTCCTGTTGAGCTTTATTTAATTTTACCTGAATCAATAAAAAGTCAGCAGGAGCGAGGCTGTCTCCTTTTGCTTTAAGCGATTGCAATTGCCTTTGAGCAGATACTAGTTGCTGTTGGCCATCGGCTAGATAGTTCATAAACCTGGCTAATGGGCCTTGAAATTTAGTAGAGGGAGCTTCTTCTGGTTTTTCCTCATTTGCCCCTAATTTGGCATTTACCGCACGTAAATTAGCAGTTGTATTATTCAGCTTATTTTTTAAGAGATATTTATCAGAAGAGCGCAATTTAAGTTTTGGTGTATTTAGTTGGCTGGAGATATCTCCTAAGGTGCTATGTGCATGTTTAACTTGGGCAAGTAAATTATCTGTCGTAGCGGCTTGTGTGATAGGAGAGTGCCCTGATTGCATCAAATCAAAAGGGGAAATCATCGGGGTTTTTCCCGTATTGGCAAGAGGAGACTCACCTGTTTTCATAAGAGAGGAAAAGGGTTGCCCTGTAGGAAGGGCTTTATTGTCCTCTCCGATTCGAACAGTTGGCGAAATACGCTCTGCATTGCTTAGGTCTTTAGTAGGGAAGTCTTGGTCTGCCATAATCTGATCCGTATTGTTTAACTTTTTCAAACTTCGGCATAGGTATACCGCGTATCTTAACAAATAGCACAATTAGAGGTTTTTCGTCATGAAACTTCCATCTACTAACTAAATGTAAGAAATAAAATATGGACTTTGTAAAAAAAGATTTATTGTTAAAAACAATATCATATACGAGATAGAAAATCCCTTTTTTATATCAAAAAAGTTGAATATCTTCTTATTTCTACTGTAAAATAAATGCTAAGGGCAAATTGCCCAATCAATAATCTCTTAGAAATTGACCGCAGTGGTTCCATCCAAGATATATTTTTGCAAATCTTCTATTTGCTCTTTAGATAGGTCAGCTGATAGAGCAATCACATCCATTTCCACACCGTTCTGTAATAGACGTTTTGCTAGCTCAATTTTACCTTTTTCAATACCGATAGCTTCTCCTTCAATTCTACCTTCAACTTTACCTATGGCTTTTCCTTCATCCATTTTATGGTCTAGAATAGCCGTGTTATCCATGATAACACGATTCATATCTTCGTAGTCTCTGAGTTCATTCTCGCTCCAATGAAATTGATTAAGAGCGGTGTATGCTCTTTTAATAATGCGGTCATTTCCGATAATCTTCTTTAAATCTGCTTTTGTGGTTTCATGGGCATGTTTAAAAAAATAACACCATTTTTCTTCTATGGAAGTGAGTTCTTCTTTGCTTTTTTTAAATTTAGGCAATTCGATAAAGGTAAAGTACAGGTCTTTAAGATCGTGTTCATGGGTTGCTTTATCTAATATGATGTGATCTGATTTGTAATGAGATTTTTTAGGAAAAATGACATAGTCAGCAATGGCTATAAAAATGACTTCTTTTAGGTTGTGATATTTCGATCCTACTTTTGCTTGTTCACTATAAATCCTAGCAGCGTAGTGTTGTGCCCTTTTTTCGAATTCTTTATAGTAGTCCACTTGCATTTCAATAATATATTTTGCTCCATTTTCATCTTTGCATAAAACATCTACAATGCTGAGTTTTTGTTTAGCGGTTTCAGGGTTTAAAATGGTGGGTAAAAACTCTACATCTACAATATGGTTTTTTTTAAAGGAACTTAGGATGTCATTTAAAAAATGGATGAGAATATCTTTATTCTTTTCTGAACCAAAGATCTTCTTAAAAGCGATATCGTTTTTTGGATCTAAATATCTGGGAAGTGCCATTTTAAGTGCTCCAACTTAATTTCTATTACCGATACATACATTGTATAATAAGTTTCTTTTAAGCACCTATTCATTTTGCTTTATATGAGAGGAAGATAACTAATGCAGTTTACTCGACCATCCAAGCTTGGTACGCAATGTCGCCTTGGAAGAAGAGCTACCAACTTGAAGTTTTTTTGCTTCTTGTAATCTCAAAAAGATTTCTGATTTCATGATGTTTAAGAGAGCTAGAAAATCCTTTTATTTTTTAGTTTCAAAAGAGATTTATTGTTAAATGCTGGCGCTAAAATAAATATCGTGGATCTGAAATGGAAGAACTTCTTTTCAAGTTGCTATAATGTAAAAATAAAGAAGCTCTCTGAGTTCGTTACAGGAGGTTGTGTCAATTACTAAAAGCTTTTGAAGCACAACCTTAAAAATTATTTTTTGGGAGATTTGGTTTCGACAGGAGAAGGGGCTTTTTTAATGAACTTTTCCACAAAATCAAGAGCGGTTTTAGCTAGGCTTTTAACCATGGGATCTTGATTTTTCCGAATGGATTCCTCTAGAGTTTTTTCTCCTTTTGCTAGCTCTGTTGGATTTAAAGATAGGGTCAGACCAAGCAGGGTTTTAGCCATTTCATTAGAAGGTTCTTTAGCTAAGATTTCTTCAAAAATGGTTGCTGCTTGTTTGAGTTTAAGTTGACAGAGGTTGAGATATCCCATCCCTAAACGAGGTAGAGGATTACTAGGATCGAGTAGCTCTGCTGCTGCAAATAACTTAATAGCCGCGTCTTCATCGCTTTGGTTAATTGCAATAAAGCCGGCTTCTGCCATTAAGATAAAGTGGTCTTTAAATTTTTGAAGAGACATTGTAAAATCCTTTTTGCAAAATGATAGATACCGTTAAGAGGTTTTTTGGTTACGCACCATATTGTTAATCGTTGCTTGTACCTGAGAGATCAAGTTAGAAATCGATTCACCAATCTGGGTAACTTGGCTCATGGAAAACTGCAGAAGTAAAAATTTTCCTGGAGTTGCATGTGAGATAGAGCTTGCAACAGCTCGGACTTGATCAATTACAGTACTTTGCAATTTAGCGTATTGCTTGATTAACGTGCTAAATGTAATAGTCGCCCAATTCGATCCTTGTGGCATTTTTAATCCTTATTTTATTTTTTGTTAGCAATTCTAGTTAATACTCTTTGCAAAGCAGCGTAACCATGCAATAGCTTACCATAGTTTTCAAAGTCTTCACTTTCGGTGCCTTGTCTTAATTTTGATTTGATTTCTTGAATGGCTTCATCTGTTTTTTTGAGTAATTCTTTTGTTTTTCCAGGTTCGCTCTTTAATTCTTTTTCAAGGTCAAATTCAAATAGCGGCTTATCTTTTTTTTCCAACCCAAACATAATTTTAGCTCCTCATTGATACGCGAATGAAAAATACTTATAGTCTTATTGCAGATTGTAATTAATTCTAAATTTTACGCCATCTTTTTCAAGCAATACCATATTAGATAAGATTTCTGTAATCTTCATTCCGTCTACCATATCCTCAATAGTGAGGATTTTTCCATTAATTACAACAAACATATTTTGATCATCTTTTTTAGAATAACCAGTGATTTGATATTTTGAAGATATATCAATTCTCGAAGTATCGGCTTTTGTATAAATCACAAAGTTTTTAATCAAACGGATTCCCGGCACTGTATAAAATTGATCAATAATTGCATTAAAAGTATGCGCTTTTTTTTGATCTACTCTACCTGCTAATACAAGTTCCCCATTGCTGAGTTGATAGGTAACCGAGCTAAATCCTTTTTCAATCAAAATACTTTCAACTTGCATTTGTAGATTGGTTTCTACAATAACTTGATTCTCCAAACGATCTAAATAAGGAAAATTGAGATTCAAATAGTCGGATAGAGTTTGGGCTTGTTCTAATGTCTGTACATAACCTCGTAGCACAAATTTCCCGGGTGCAATAGAAGAGAGAGAAACGCCAATCCAGTTAGGGTTGGTTAATAAAAGGGCATTTGTATTTTCCCAGATTAATTCGTCGACAATCACATTATCTTCAATACTATGCACAAAGGGAAGATTTTCAATCTTATATAGAAGCTCTTGCTTTTCTACAGAACTTATTACATGCCCTAACAAAAACAGTTTTCCGCTAGGAGGGTTAAAAGAGAATTGCACATCAGGAAAGGCCCTGAGGTTTTCTTGCAGGATTTTATGCTCTTCTTTTTGAGAGACAACTTCAATCTTATGGGTTTTAAAAAGCGTGATCATGCTGGTAATCCCAGCTAAAACAAGTATGCCAAAAGCAGATGCTACGATTAAATGTTTTTTAGGGATAATCATTTCTCGCCAGTCTGATGCAGGGCTATCTTCCTGTTTTGGTTCTTCTGCCTTGATGCTCGTTGCAAGCGGAAGAGGAGAAAAAATGGTTTCTTGAATTTGTTCTCGATCGATCAACAGAAAGGAAGTGGTTCCTAGTGAAATGAGGTCCTCTGAAGAAAGAAGGTGTTTACTAGTAATGGCTATCCCATTAACCAATACGCCATTACGACTGCTTAAATCCTCAATAAATACTTGATTGTTATCGTCAATACTAATGCGAGCATGTTGTCTAGAAACACTTAAATCTTGAAAAGCAATATCACATAAATTGGGATCTTTTCCTAAGACATAAGAGGACCCCTTCTGCATAGAGAATTCAGCACCCGCATTGGGGCCATTTGTTACTTTAATAATAAAGCGACCCAATGATCCAGATCCTATTCTTACATTTATTAGATCGGTATCATCTTTTACATCTTCTGATTCTACATTTGGATAGGAATGAGAAAATTTAAAGACACTACTGCCAATCTTAATTAAATCCCCTTCCTGTAATAAAACAGGCTCTATCAAAATCTGTCCATTAACTAATGCAGGATTAGTTGTACTGATATTTTCTAATACATAACCCTCTTCTGTATGCCTACAAATCACGTGTCTACGTGAGACAAGGGGGTCCTCTAAAACAATAGAAGCTACTTCAGGGTCTCTTCCTAAGACCCATTCTTCTTCCTCTTCAAATCGTGCAACAAACCCTGTAAGAGGGCCCTCTTCTCCAATTAAATATCCAGCCATGTTATTTTATCTTTATCGAACTTAATGTTTTTTTTATTGATAACAAGAGAGCTCTTTTTTCCAAAAATCGAGATAATTTGTGAAGTCCTCTAGAGCATCCTTAAATACTTTGTACTTCATGTCATACGGTAAACTAAGACACAGTGTCAAGAACTTCTCATCTCGATCTAAGCCAATGACAGAGCCCCCGGTCCCTTGTCCTAATAAATTCGCTTTCATGAGATATATAAAAACCTCTTCTCGTTTATTTAAAGGACACACTCCGATTGTAGCAAAGAAAGTACACCCAGGATCTAATTCTCGAAAAGTAATAATTAGTTCTTTGTGCAATTTTAATATATAGAGCTTATTTTCTTTGGATAAGGCATCTTCTAAAGCAAGGTTTTCAACCAACTGTGTAAGACATTCTTCTAACATGCAAATCTCCGCTCTATATAACGTTTAAACCGCTCTATAGATAAAAGTAAATCGTTTTTTTTAAGAAGGAAAAAAGATAAGTCTTATTTGTATTAATAAATAAATTAATCAATAATGAATTATAGTATAATTAAATTGAATAAGAGGGCTCTTATGAGTTTAAAGGAAGAGTGTAAACAGCTTAGCGATTTATTTCATCGTGCCGCAGAAGGGCAATCCATAGATTTGCAGCAAGTATTTGCTCAATCTTTACAGTTTTTTGAACGATTAAAAGTGGAATTAAAAGAGGAAGATCCTCAAAGAAGACAAGAAGCAATGGCTATGTTAATGGAAATTTACCAGCATATGATCAAAGACACCAAGCTTATTTGTGAAACTTCAGGAATGACAGAGGAGCAGCTGGTTTCTTTTGCAGAAAATCCCACAAACTTTTCCCCTGAACAATGGGCTTCTATTCAAGAGTCTAGAGAAAAAATCTCCCATGCTGGCCAGGACCTAGCCAAGGCCTTAGAACAACTTTCCTTCCCCCAAGGAGAGAAAAAACCGCATGATCCTACTAAAAAAATCAAAAAATCCGATTGGATGCGCAGTTAATGATTCATTTCCACTTACTTATGTAAGTATCTTTCCCTTAAGATCTTGTGTTTTAGATGATTTTTTCCTATTCAAAATCACAGCAAGACTAAACCTCAAGTAAACCGCATGATCTTACTAAAAAATCCGTTGGATGCACAGTTAGTAAACTGATTTCTAACTACTTATGTAAGTGGCTTTCTCTTAATGCCTTATGTATTTTTAAGCCATTTTTCTCAGTGAATCTTTTTTAAGAAAAATAAAAATCATGCTCTAACTCATTTATTATCAGTGTTTAAATCAAATCTTACTATATTTTTAATAATTGCTTAACGTTTTTATGATTAAATAGATATTGGATAGATAGATAGTTTATAAAAATATAATAAGAGGAAAAAGCATGTCAAATGTATTACTTAATCAAGAGCTGCTAGAAGGTATTATCCAGCAGAATAGTGCTCCTAAGCAGGTGGATTGGTCTAAAGACGATCCTAGCTTGCCTACCGAGTCTTTAGCAGATCGTATTAAGGCTATGATTGCAGGTGGAGCTACGCTTGAGTTGATTGTTTTAGCGATTATGACTAATGACTCTGGAAATGGAGCCATGGACGTTTGTTCTTTAAATATCGCAAAAATCACAGAAGAGACCAATGAGCTTAGTGATGTACAAGACGACTTAATTGAACTTCAAAGGATTCTTAGTAAAATCGAAGCAGAGCTTGGTTCTAAAAAAGACATTTCTCCAGATGACTGGAAAAAGTTTGATAAATCCTTATTAAAAAAGTTAAAGGATACTTATGAAAAGCTTTGTAAAGACCAAAAAACCCTAGCAGGAAGCTCCGATCCTAAATTGAAAGCTGTAGCTGATATGGTAGGTAACTGGCTTAAAGACCTTAATGCTTCTGTTCCTACACCATCGGGTGATACAGGACAACTGGACGCTTTTGATCAATTGCTAAAAAACTGGGATGGAAATACAGACTTCCCTCTAAATGGTAAAAATCTGGCGAATACTCTTTGTGGAGCTATTTTTGCTCTAGCAAAGAACTTCTATGATAAAAACCACCCAGGTGGCTCTGGTGACGCTAAGACCGATTACTTAGGGGAATGGGGCCAATCCGTGCAGGCTTGTGAACAGATAACTTCTGGTACTTCACAGCAGGAAACTACGGCTGTACAAGGATTTATGCAGATCTTAAACTCCTTTAATAACATAGGACAGCAAGGTATACAAACCTCTTCTCAAGGAAAAGAGGCTATTATACGAAACCAAAAAGCCGGATAATCATTTTCCCTTCCAAATCAAGAAAGAACGAGATAATCGCACCGATTATCTCGTTTTTTTTGTTTAAAAGAATTTATAACCACCTGGGCTTGAAGGGGTTAGAGGGGACTTTTGCCCTAAGTTAGCTTCAGATACCCTTCTGGAATCCTTCCATGCTCCTCCGCTGTAATTAAGCGTAGCTGGCCTATTGTAATAATATACAGGGTAAGAACTATCCCGAGGAGGGGAGCCTTCTATTAAGGGATTTTTAGGAGGAAGGGGGTTTAACTCATCATATACACTCGCACTAAGAAAGAGCCAAAATACCAGGTGTTTTACACAATTGATGAGGATAAGAGTATTCTCAGTAATAACCATTTCCTTTTCGCTCTTTATCATAAGGTACATAGGCAAAGAAAACACCTTAGATGTGGCCAGACTATAAGGAACGCTCTTTAGAAAAAGCCAAGTATATTTAGTAAGGGCATTTTTTTGGGTAAGCTTAAGAAATCGTGTTCTTATTCCAAAAAGAGTTTCTCTAATGCGGTCAATTTTAGATACAACGCTTGTAGGTTCAAGAGTGAGGTGATCTATTAAATAAGGACTAGCGCCTCCAACCAGCATAGTTATCGCTTCTTTATAAGGATTATAGCTTGTAAGACCCATGATTGTAGCAATTGATGACATAGGTTAATCCTTAGTTTTATTGGGTAGAAAATTTTTTAATACCTCTTGTACAGCTAGAAAACCTATTTTAATAGCTTCTAATTCCTCAGGATTATTTTGGGTCTGATCGAGGGCTTTTTGAAGGTCTTCTGTTATTTGTGCGGTTTCGTCTTTATTTACTACAATTGCATCGCGACTAAAAGGCATAGATTTAGGCCATGAAGGGGGGGGGATTGTTCGTTCACGTTTATACCATCCTGAAAGATTGTCGCATTCATAATAGATAGGCAGACTTATTTCTCTTACTACAACAGCCTCGCGAACAAGTTCTCCAGAAATCCTGCATTTTCTTTTTTTAAATTCTGGTTTATTCATATAAAAATAGGGAATCGATCCAAAGGATTCTGCTTTGGCATTATTTATCATATTTTGATAGTCTTGCATAGTTTCTTTGATAACGCCTAGCTGATTTTTTTGTGTTTCGAGATATTTTAAAAATTTCGTTTTTTCTACTTGTATACGTTCTGGAATTTTTTCTGGATTAGAAAGAGAAATTATCGTCAACTTATAATAGTTATAAATTTTTACTATAGTTTCTTCACACTGGTTTTTGATGATTTGTTTTTTATCTGCCAAAGAATTGATTAACATTACAGTTTCTGGATCAGCGTTTAAACGGAGGGAATTAAAAAGTACTGAGTAAAACGCATCTTCATAAGAGTCCTCCTTAGCAACTAGATCGGACAAGGGAAAGATCACTCCATTGATATAGAGAGAAGCCTGTTTGAGCTTGCTAAGAGAATCCCTGTAATCTGCTTTACCAAGTATAGAGCTATCTACTGCGACACCAAGAATCCTCGGCACAATTCCACAGATTCTTTGCTTAATGGTTAGGTCTTTATTATTGCAAAATTGATAAATGCTATGTCCATAAGCTAGTATATTCAAACCGTAAAGAAAATTTGCTGCCATAATTACCTCCTGTTTATTTAAAAATCCATATCTATTTATCCAAGAAGAGAAGATGAAAATCATGAGAAGCTCTCCATTCTCTTCCGGGGAAAGAAAAGACATTTTAAGTTTTGCATTAAATAAAAGTAAATTTTTTTTTAATTCATTTGATTAACAAGTTATCAAAAAAGAGGGGTAATTGGTTAAAAATAATTTCTTTTGGATGATTTTTCTAATCTTGTTTCTTCCGAGTAATTTTATTATCTATTAATTTCATTTTATTTAACTTTAAATCAAAAAAATGGATTAAAAAGTTATGAAATTAATTCATTTTTATGTTTTAATAAAACTAAGGTCGATTAAATTAGTACAAACACTAAAAAGAGATCTAATCATGGCAGAAAATTCTTTAGCAGCCGCAGCAAAAATAGTAGCTACTCTCTCTAATTTGAGTGAGGAACAACGCTCTTCATCTAAAGATGATGCGTATATACAAAGCATTCTAAAGAATGCGTTGTCTGAGGTTAATAATCCTCAAGAGTTAAAGCGCATTCTAACAAATCTTGCAGGTACAAAAGGGCTTAGTGATAGTGTACATAGTTGTTTGAATAAACTTATGCCAACAATAGATAAGCTTTGCAATGCGGAAGAAGCATCAAAAAGCTCTCCAGGGGATTCAAAACTCAGTTGTGATGTGAGAAAAACTACAGCGTGTGTAACTGCCCTTCTTACCAAGCTACAATCAGAAAATAAACAAGCGCTAACTAAAGATAGAATACAATGGAATCATTGGACACAGGCACAAGATACTGTTGGATCTATGGCAAGAGCAATTCTTCAAATATAGGAGCTTTATGAAAAAAGACAAAGAGATTGAAAAAATCGAAACGTTTTTAGGGGAAAATGTGGAGTATAAAGATGTCCATTTTGAAGAGCTATTAAATTTGATGAACAAATTGATGGTAGATCTAAAAGAAGCTGTTTCTAAAGGAAGTCAAGAACAGCAGAAAATAGCTGCTGAGAAATTAGAACAAGCAAGACACTTGCTGTATGATTATCTCGAATCAGCAACGGAGAAATTAGGCTTAGAACAAGATCAGCTGCAATTGATTTTGTCCTACTTCTTAAATACAGCTTCACCACATCGAGATAAACTTGTGGTTTTTCAACAAGAGTTTGAAAAAAATACCGAGGAGGTAGAAAAACTTCTCGATACAAAAATACCTCAGAAAAAAAAGCGAGCTACATTAAAAAAATATGCCCAGAAATCTAGCTGGATGCAATCTTAAGCTTTAAGGTTCTTTTATGACTGCAGCGATACAACAAATACCATTTATAGAAGAAGCAAATCCCAATAGCTTTTTTACCGAAAAGGAAAAAGGTTATGACATAAATCTTTTATTGGTACTTGCTATTCTTGTTTTGGTTACAAATCCTAAGGGGACAGGAGCTCTTGATCGAGTTGCTAAAAAAATGGAAGAAGCAACACGCACAGCAGAAGAATTAAGGGGTTTACAAAATAATCTGATCATGCTCAATGAAAAGATAGGAAAGCTTGAATTATCTGCGGAAAAAGAGCCTACTGCTCAGATTTGGGAAGAAGATAAAATAGGCAATGTCATCAAGGAGTTTGCAAATGGAATTTTGGATCTTCAAAAAAATATTACAGAGCTTAAAAAGCGTGTAAAAAAATATCCTGATCTCGAAACTCTTTTGGCAACTACACAAGATCTTTTTAAATGCTTTAACAAAGAATTTAATCCTATAGCTGGCCGTAGCATGATAGATGCTATTTCCGATTGGAAAGAAGACCAGGATTTGCATTTTCATGGAACCGATTTACATTTTCAACCTAACGCTCAAAAAAAAGATCCTACCCAGTTTAATCGCATGATTGCTTGGGCAATGACACAGGTTTATTTAATTAATCAAGGAGAAATCAAAGACCCAAAAGCTGAGAACCCACTGGAAGATTGGAATGCAGATGACAATGCTAGTATGCAAATGCTCATTGGACAGTCTCAGCAAAGTTCCATTGAAATGAAATCCTATATGACTCTAATCACTTCTTACAATAACACCGTAAAAGCATCCTTGCAAGCTTGTAAGAAGGAATTGCAAAAAATGGTGAGGGAACAAATCAGTCAAAACTAACAAGGAGGAATTTATGTCGGACATAACAACAAATACAACCTCTTCTGAAAAAATCATACAGCCTAATTCAGGACCTATTAAGCAAAAAACAAGTCAACCACTTCCGCAGCAACAAGAAGAATTACCTTATGCAGGTTCAACAGATCCGATCCCAACAGAGCAATTAAAGCAGATTGAACAAGATTTTGCCCATTTACATTCACCAAAACAGATCCAACATCAATCAGAACAACTAAAAAAGCATGCTGCGGCTCTGAAGGAATTTAGTGAAAAAGATCTACAACAAATCAAGCAAGAAATCGCTAATCTATCACCCAAGCAATTAAAAGATCTAGTCAATCAGTTGAAAAAAAACTTAAGCTCATTACAAGCCACTTTAACCGAGTTAAAAAAACAGAAAAAAATAGATCCTGAAAAAGCAGACCTTATTTTAGATACCATAGGTATCCTTAGCTCCAAAGATTTACAAAACCTCTCAAAAGAGGATCAACAGAAATTAAGTAACAATCTTGAATCTCTAAAAGGAGAAGTAACCGATCTCATTAACAACAGACAAATAGAGCCTGAAGTAGGCAATGTTTTGATTCTCTTTTTAGCCTTTGCAAAAGCTCAAATGGATCAAAACGACAAAGCCATGTTAGCTGGGATCCAACAAACCAAAGTAAAAACGACCCAGCTAGAATTGCAAGCTGAAAAACAAAAAGACCTCGCTGGTCAATCTACACAAGGACGGCATGCAAATATCGGGGCGATTATCGGTTTTTCTCTTCTTGCCATTGTTGGATTTGCTCTGCTCTTTACAGGAATTGGTACTGCTGCAGGAGCTGGATTACTAGCTACAGAAGGAGCATTTGCAGCTGGTGGAGCGGTGGCAGCAGCTAGTGGTTATGCGGTAGCTGGAGCAGGTGCTTTTGTCGGAACAGGTGTTTCTTTAGGGTTTGCTGTTCCCGCTATGAATAACCCGGAAGGAGCTGGTTTAGGACCAGTTACTCAAGAAGGTCCTGATCCAACTATAATGAGTAAGTTACAAGGCCTACTTGCTTATTGTAATACACAAACGCAAAAGCTCTCTTCTCAGCTTGGCTCCACGGAAAAAATGTTTGTAGAAAACAATTCCGATAGATCTACTCAGTTAGGTCAGCAAGCAGGACAAGCCATTACTGATATGGGCAAAATCATGGAACCTAGATAGGAGCAAATCATGTCATTATCCATCTTAGATACAAGTTCGCTTCTTCAACATCTTCAAGGGGCTAGTACTAAAGTACAAATAACCCAAATGGGTACTGTTAATCAGTTGACACAGGCGCTACAGATCCTAGCTAACCATAGCCTTTCAGAAGCAGAAGAAATGGCCGTCATTTCAAAAATAGCGGGTTATGTACAAATAGCTACTCTTTTCTTAGGCCCTCTTCTAGTACTTGGTGGAGTTTTAGCAGCAGGAGGAGCTCTTTCTTCTCTTTTAAGCGAAGCTTTTGTGGCTGGAGCGCAAGGCTCTACTCAGATCATTCAGGGGGTGCTTGGCGGAACGCAAGGTGCATTAGAGGCTGCAAGTAGTGAAAAAAAAGCTAATATACAGAAAGATAAGGTGTGTACCACCACTTTGCAGAGGAATAACGATGATACCTTGAAAACCGTAGAGAAAGAAATGGAAGAAACGAAGGAATATACAGAAGGAGTTATTAAAATCCTTAATAATGATGCAAGAATAGGTAGTCAAAGAGTCATATAATAAAAGCGTTGTTAAGTTTAAACTTATCCTAAGTTTTTTAGAGTTTCTGTTATAAATAACAGAAACTCTTTTTAATTATTCCCATTCATGGGATTTAATTACTTCCTTTTTCTAAAATAAAAACGGAGTTGATGGAACCACAAACAATAAACACTTAATCTGTCTTACCGTATTTTTGGAGGATATGGTTCTAGATTAGATAATAAAAGCATGGCTTACATCAACTCCTCATGTTTTAAAAAAATATGTTAATAACAAAAAAACGATAAGTCAACAAAAGTTTTTTTTATTCTGAAAAATGCATTTGCTTAACTCTTAAGACAGCTAGTCTATGCCTTTAAATAAAGGTATTAGTGTTTTGATTTTTGGAAGCTAAAAACTTCTTTTTTGCTATTGCTCTTCTTTATGCTGTTTGCTAACCTTATCCCATCTACTAAGGCTCTAAGGAGTTATTCTAAATGGATGCGGATTTAAAAAAAACTTTAAGTAAAATTGCTAATACAGTGCGTTCTCTTTCTATGGAAGCGGTTCAAAAAGCGAACTCTGGACATCCTGGGCTTCCTATGGGATGTGCGGAATTTGGAGCTTTTTTATATGGATCTCTTCTGCGACATAACCCAAAAAATCCTAAATGGCTCAATCGCGATCGTATAGTTTTATCTGCGGGTCACGGTTCTATGTGGTTATACTCTTTACTGCACTTATCGGGATTTGGTCTTTCTTTAGACGATATTAAAAATTTTCGTCAACTTCATTCTAAAACTCCAGGTCATCCAGAATATCATATTACAGATGGTGTGGAAGCAACTACGGGTCCTTTAGGCCAGGGGGTGGGGAATGCTGTTGGTCAAGCACTTGGGCTTAAAATATTAGCAGAGCGATTCAATCGAGATGATTATCCATTATTTACAAGTAAGATTTATTGCTTAGCTGGAGATGGCTGTATCATGGAAGGGGTTTCTTCTGAGGTAAGCTCTTTTGCAGGACATTTAGGCTTAGATAACCTGGTATTGATCTACGATGCTAATCAAGTCACTTTAGATGGGTTTTTAGCGGAATCATTCTCAGAAGATGTAAAGATGCGCTATCTCGCTTACGGGTGGGACGTATTTGAAATAGATGGTTATGATTTTGATAAGATACAAGAAGTGTTTATGCATATTCGAGACCATCAAACAAAACCTTGTTTTGTCATGATGCGAACCATTATTGGCAAAGGATCTCCCCATAAAGCAGGAACTTCAAAAGCACATGGATCTCCCTTAGGAGCGGAAGAGATTGAAGAGACAAAGAAAGCACTTGGGTTACCTGAAAAAGATTTTTATGTCCCTCAAGCCGTTTATCAGTTTTTTGAAACAAAGCTTGTTAAATGTGTGGCTTTAGAACAAAAGTGGAAAGAGATGTTTCGTAAGTGGTCGGAAGAATATCCAGACCTTTATCAATTATTTCTTCAAATGGCAGAAAAAAGATTGCCCACTGATCTGGAAGAGAAATTGCGTGCCATTGAAATGAAATCTCCTTTGGCTACTCGTGTAGGTTCGCAAGTTGTTTTGAATATTTTAGCAGATTTAGTACCTCAATTAATCGGGGGTTCTGCTGATCTCTCCTCTTCTGATATGACTATGATGAAAAGATTTCCTATTATTGAAAAAGATCAATATATGGGTAGGAATATTAAATATGGAATCAGAGAGTTTGGAATGGCAACAATTGCTACCGGGCTTGCTGAAACAAATATGATTGTTCCTTATATAGGAACTTTTCTTACCTTTTCTGATTATATGCGTAATGCTATTCGTTTAGCAGCTCTTTCTAAAATTCAGGTAATTTACATATTTACACACGATTCTGTTTTCTTAGGAGAAGATGGACCGACCCATCAGCCTGTTGAACACTTAGCTTCTCTAAGAGCCATACCCAATGTTCATTTAATCCGGCCCGCGGATAATTGGGAGGTGAAAATGGCATGGATGGCAGCTCTTCGCTATCGAGGACCTTCCATACTTGTTTTATCAAGACAAGCATTGCCCGAGTTAGATGTGTGCAATATATCTTATGAAGAGGGGATGAGTAAGGGTGCCTATATTATTAAAAAAGAACAGAGCAAACCAGATTTCACTTTAATTGCAACAGGATCAGAGGTTTCTTTAGCATTGGATGTGGCAACTGCTTTAGAAAAAGTAGATAAAAAAGTCAGAGTGATCTCCATGCCTTGCTGGCAGATTTTTGAGCTTCAAGATGATGAGTATAAGAAAAAAGTCCTTGGTGGAGATTTGGGAGTAAGGGTGAGTCTTGAAGCAGGGGTAAGTTTTGGCTGGTCTAAGTGGATTGGACCTGAGGGAATCTCGATTAGTATTGAATCCTTTGGAGAATCTGCACCCATAGGGGATCTGGCTGCTGAATTTGGATTTACCGTTGATGCTATTTTAAATCGATTGTTATCATGAATGATTTGCTCCTTAGAGCACTGCGTTGTGAAAAAGTAGAAAGAATCCCTATTTGGTTGATGCGACAAGCGGGGCGTTATATGCCCCAATATCAACTTTTACGTGCAAAGCACTCTCTTTGGCAGCTCTTTCATATTCCTGAGCTAGCAGCAGAGGTTAGCTATCTACCCATTGATCTTTTAGATGTAGATGCAGCGATTGTTTTCTCAGATATTTTGGTTCTTGCAGAAGGACTTGGATTTAAATTGGAATTCCCGAATAAAGGTGGACCTCGCATCTATCCGCCCATTCGCTTTAAACAGCAAGTAGAACAATTATCTGTTCAGGCAGTTGAAGAAAAACTGATCTTTGTATTTGAGACATTGCGACTTGTAAAAAAACAGATTCAAGTGCCTTTAATCGGTTTCTGTGGAGGTCCTTTTACCGTTGCTACTTATTTGATCGATTCTACTAGTAAAGAACAGTTTTTTTATACGAAACAATGGATGAAAAAAGATCCACAAAGCTTTGTTAATCTTCTTACTGTTTTAACTAAAGCCTCTATTATCTATCTGAAAGCTCAAGTGCAAGCTGGTGCTGAGGTAGTTCAAATTTTTGATTCGTGGGCGAATATTCTTTCTGAAGAGGAGTTTGGGCAATTTTGTCTGCCCTTCTTGCAACAAATGATAAAAGAGTTGCAATCAGTAGTTCCTGTTATTCTCTTTTGTCGTGACTCGAGTATACGTTATGAGCAGCTAGCAGATCTTGCGCCGACAGCTATTAGTTTAGACTGGCATCTGCCTATGAAAGTTTTGAGAGAAAAAATTCCAGCTTCTATTGCCCTGCAAGGGAATTTAAGGCCGGAGCTCTTAAAAAAATCTTCTAGTGAAATAGAAAAAGAGGTGAACTCTTTCCTAAACTCTATGAAAGGGAGTAGGGGATTTATTGCCAACTTAGGACATGGAGTGCTTCCCGATATTCCTTTTGAAAATGTCAAGTTGTTTGTCGATATGGTAAAATCAGCTACCACTTAACAAGTGGAGGCATGGAACATAAAATGGCATCTGAGTTGCCTCCTGAAAGGAATCCGAACTTTGTACCTCTATCGTAAAGCAAATTAAATTCGACGTAATGAGCGCGCATCTCTAATTGTTTTTGCTTATCTTGAGGCTGGTAATCCATCTGTATACGTTTTTCATAGATGGGCAAAATAGCCTCTAGGAAAGTATCACCAACTGTTTTCAAGAGATGCATATCTTTTTCTAGATCTTCGCTGCGATAATGATCAAAGAAAATACCCCCTTCACCTCTTTCTTTATTTCGATGGGAGATGAAAAAATACTCTTTTGCCTGCTTAGAAAAAAGAGGGTAAAGCTCTTTGTCTATAGAATCTAATGCTTCTTGAGTGGTGGTATGAAAATGGAGAGTATCCTCTGGGTAGATAAAACCCATGGGAGTTAGATCATATCCTCCTCCAAACCAAAAATTTTCTTGTGTTTGAATAAAACGAATATTGAAATGTGCTGTTGGAACATGCGGATTTAGCATATGTGTAATTAGGCTAACACCAGTTGCAAAAAAGGCTCCACCTGACATGGGAAAATGATCTCCTTGTATTCCAGACCAATTTACTGCAGCTTTTTCAAATACTTCGCCGCGCAATAAGCTCATTTCTCCTCCTCCGCTACCTTTTGCATAATTCCAAGGGGTTTTAACAAAAGTGGCTTGAGGTTCAAATATCTCAAAAGCATGAATAAACCTTTTTTGTAATATTTTTAGATAATGGATAATCTCGTCTTTTGTTTTATCTGGACAATCCCTTATGCTTTTTGTTTTCATAGCTTAAATTTTAAGGTTTATTATGGAGAAAAAGAAAGTCATTATTTTAGGAGCGGGTATTTCCGGTTTATCTGCTGCTTGGTATTTAAGCCAAATTTCCTCATCATTAGATATCTTAATTCTAGAAAAATCCAATCGGATAGGGGGCTTATTTCATACAGATCATACAACAGGGTTTCATTTTGAAAAAGGACCACGTACATTTAAAATCAATCGGTGTCCTGTAACTTTACAGCTGGCAGAAGAATTGGGCCTTTTAAGAGAAATCATTTGGTCAGGAAACCTACCTCGTAATCGATATTTATGGTGGAATGAGAAATTACATAAATTTCCTACTAATGTTATTTCCTTTTTATGGTCTCCACTAACAAAGGGATTTATTAAAGCATTAATTACAGAATGGAAACATCCTGCTAAAAAAGGGGATGAAACCGTTTGGGAATTTGTGATACGCCGTTTTAATTACGATGTAGCCCAAAGGTTATTTGATCCGATGGTTGTAGGAATTTTTGGAGGAGATCCTCGTCTCATTTCTATTCGAGCTCTTTTCCCTATACTAAAAGAATGGGAAGAAAAATATGGAAGCATAACCAAAGGGTTTTTGAAGGATTGGTTGCAAAAAAAAAAAGAGCCTAAAAGATCTCCTTATCTTCCAGATGCACCTTTATCAGCTATGTTTTCTTTTCGGGAAGGGGTAGAACAATTGACTTCTGCGCTTTTAGCTAAAATATCAGCTTCTATTTATTATCAGCATGAAGCACAAGAAATTGTACAAACAGAAAAAAAAGTTGTTGTTAAAACCAACCAAGGAGAATTTACAGCAGATTATGTATTTTGTGCTCTGCCTGCATTACAAGCAGGAAATCTTTTTATCAAAGAGATGCCATCTCTTAGAAAGGAACTGATCTCTTTGAAAAGCGAGGGGATTATCATTCTTAACTTTGGATATAAAGAGAATGTTTTACCTATTGAGGGATTTGGATATTTAACCCCTCATTGTACTAGAGAAAATATTTTAGGAGTTGTATTCGATTCTTCTATTTTTAGACAACACAATAAACATCCTCAGGAAACCCGTCTTACCATTAAACTTAAAGATTTAGGGCAATCAGAAGAAGAAGCTAAACAAATAGCGCTGTTGAGCATTCGTAGACATTTAAAAATTTCTATACAGCCAGATGTTATTTCTTTTAAAAGAGCTCTTTCTGCTATTCCTCAATATACAGTAGGTCACCTAGAAAGAATGGAAAGCCTATATCCCGAATTTCAACAAAAAATACCCCGATGTTATTTATTAGGTAATTACCGAATAGGGGTAAGTGTTGATTGCTGCATTCGCTGCTCTAAAGAAACAGTACAAAATTGGCACAAAAGTTGTCTAACCACTTTTTAATTCTTTTATCTCTTCTACTAACATTCTTAAATCATCAGGAGTGTGATGAATATTAATGAAAAGTCGTAGAGTATAAGATCTCTTTTGGTGGGAGATCAACTGGGTGAGAATGCCTCTTTGCAAAAGGCTTTCCCAAAAAAACCAAAGTTCTTCTTCTTGAGAAAAATGTAGGCAGATTACATGTGTGGAGGAGCAGACTTCATATCCTTGCAATTGTTTTTTTATCCAATGGCATCTCTGCTCTAATTGATATCTTTCCCCTTCTAAAGAAGGGATAAGATCCAAAGCCATTTCTATGGCACCTAAAGAAGCATAGGTTATACTGGATTCTCGATAAAAAACATTTTTTTTAATAAGGTTTTTAATCCAAGAAGAACAACCAAGAAAAGCTGCATCTGCGCTTGCAGAATTGCTTAAAGAACATAAAATTAAATCGATATCCCCTCGTTTAGCTGCAAGACCTAAGCCTCTATCGCCTTTAACACCAAAAGCTAGCGAATCATCAACAACTAATAGAGCATTGTATGCTTGAGATAAGGAGGTAATATAATTTAAGTCGGTTAAAGTCCCACTGCCGCTGCTAATAGATTCACAAAAGATCATTTTAACAGAGCAGATGGATTGCCCCTCTTTTTTTAAAATAGCTTCTAAAGTAGCTAAAGATCCCTGATTATAGGTAAGAATTTTCAAAGGAAAACTGTAAAGAATTTTACTTAAACCCGGATCTAGATCATCAGCAAGCAGTAAAAGAACATCAGAACTCAATGAAGAGAGTAGATGCCATAATGCCAAATAACGATTAGAGAAAAAATACAAATAAGGCATGTTGATTAATTCTGCAATTTTTGTCTCCAGTGTTTTTTGACATTCGATAAAACTCCCCGGGATCTCCGGATGGCAGACTCCATTGCCATAATGTAATAAATATTTAATCGTGTGTTTCTTAAGATCTGGATGGTTGGATAATCCTAAAAAATCTTGAGAAGAAAAATCGAGCATTTTTTTTCCTTGCCAAATCACATGAGTTGGGCTTAAAGGAAGCAATGCGTCTTCTTGGAATACACTCTCTTGCATGACTAATGGATTACTTTTCATAAACCTCTGCTTAAATTTATTTTTTACTATAAAAAAATTTTTCGCGTATCGAGGTATAAAATTCAAGAAAAAACTAATACATAAAAAATCCAGATGAAAAAAGAACAAGAGGAAGTATTTACAATCTTTTTAATAAAGGTTTCTTTATTAAAATAAAAACTGTTGATTTTAATTATATTTAGAATCATAATATAAATTATAAAAGCAGTGTTGATCTGTTATATTATTCTAATTTAATAAGAAATTAATATTATTTTATATTGGAATTTCATGATGAAAAAAAATGCTGTTTTATCAACGCTAAGAATTAAATTTCTAGAAAATATTTTTCTCTTAAAAAAAGGATTCCATCCAATTTTAGTCCTTATCGTAGTTCTAAAGAGTGCAAACATAAATCCATCAAATTTGTTGCTAAACAGTGCAAAATCTTTTTGTTCTATTTATACAAAAAGTTTCTAAGAAATAGTATCTTCTTTAAAAAAATAGATTAAATTTTAGAGGGTTATGAGTACTTTAATTACTCCCGATAGTTCCCCTGGTTATTTTGCTCCTCCCTTACAAGAAAGCAGTTCTTGGGGAGGGAAAGTTGTTATTAAAGTTCATGAAGTTACAAGTTGCGTTATCTCTTCTATAAGCTCTGTAGCACAGTCTATACTGTCTGGTTGCATATATGTAGGGACATTAGGACATTATACACTAGACGATCTAAAAGATTATTTTTCTAAAGAGAATGCTTCTTTAGAAGGCAATAATGACACACTGGCTGTCTCTTCTACGGAAGATGATATAAAAGAAAAAAACATTGTTGAGCCTGATAGTACTCTAGAAAAAAAAGATGAAGAATTATCCCAGTCTAGGCTTAATCGACATCCTAGTAAAGTATCTGTAAGCTCTCAATTATATAGAAGCATCCGTGCTGGTGGTGTAGCCAACTCTCCATACAGTACAGCTTTTCAAGGGATGGGTGAAACAATGAAACTCTCAACTCGTGCGCATCCTTCAGAGAATCCGAAAAGTTCTCCTTCATAAAAATAATCATCCTTTTTAGGTCAATTAAAGCGGATATTCATTTAACTAATAGGTAAATAAAAAACATGACAAGATTAAATATATTTATTAAAAAAATCACTTCATTTGTTCCCAATCGAAAAAAGAAAACAAATAATCCGATAAGCTATTTTAAAGCTCGTTTAAAAAAGTACTCTAAGAGAAGAAAGACTCTTTGGTTACAAAAAAAATGCAGAGGGGTTATTGCTTTCTGGAACCCTTCTTAAATTATCAAGAGAAGTTTCTACTGCAAAAATAATAAACAGAGCATTTGTTTTTATAGAGAAGTAAACTAAAAAACTTTTCAAGATTTTAGTTCTAATACTTTTTAATTAAAAAAATTGGCTAATTCAATTAGCTAAAATTTATATATTTGATCTTTTGTTAAAATACATTACGTAGGATAAATTATGAGTGTTGCTACTACTTCAGTTCAGAGTTCCCCAAAGATTAACACAAATTTTACGCAAGATCCTCAAAAGAGTACCTCTTTGCATGGAAGGGTTTTTCATAAAATTTCTGATGGTGGAAAGTGTATTATCCAGTCTATAAATAAAGTTGCTCAATCAATATTATCCACATGTATATACGTAGTATCGTTTGGGCGTTGTGATTTAGATAGCTTAAAGAACTATCTTTTCTCAAACCAAACTGCTTTAAAAGGAGATGAATCAATCTCTTCTAATCATTTACCGACGCGATCTGCGCCACCACTACCACCAAGCGCTCCGCCGCCTCCTCCTCCAGTGCCTACCTCAGAGCAGCTAAATAGAGTATCATCTAGTAGGTCCTCTAGTGCAGAAACGCGAGAACCAGGGGATTTGAACAGATCATCGAGTGTAAGATCTAACCTCCCTAGACAGGATTTTTCACAAGAAGATAGTACTAATGTTAGAGAAACTTCAAGTTCATTATTAGGTACAAATACTGATTATGTATCAGAACAGGAAGATTCTGAATCTAGCCATAAAGAGATTAAAACTAAAGATCCCAAAGCAGGTTTTATAGGCGTTACCAAAAATAATGTTATGGAGGCTCTTAAGAATCTGAGAAAGACAAAGAAAATCAATCAAGAATAACCCAGATAGAACAGTTATTTAACAACTAAACTCACCTTACGCTTCTAGATTTTAAGTGCATTATTTAAATATGAATATTGTTCGATCTTAAGCATAAGGTGGGTAACTCAACAATAAGGATGGTTTATGTTAACACAAGAGTTGCATAGTTCATCAACTTCTCTGATTCCACATGATTCGCAAAGTTTTAACCAAAAAATAAACAAGCACTCACTAGCATACACTATAAAAAAAACAGCAGCAGTATCTGGTATTGTTCTAGGAGGAGGGGCTTTATTAACAGGTTTTACACTAGTCGGAATTGCTACAGGTGGACTTGCTATTCCTATTGCTGCTCCTTTTGTATTAGGCGCTCTTGGAGCTGCAGGGGTTACTGGTGGTGGATGTGTACTTAGTTCTATAAAAGTTAATAGAGCAGCTCAAAAAGTGTTAATAGCAGCTCATTTAATCAAGCAAGGAACAGGAAATCTAGAGGAGCTACTTAAAGAACAAGGTCCTATAGCTGCATCTCTTGTAGAAAAACTAGAGAACTTGAAAATTCAAGCAGGAAATCTGGAGAAAAAACTAGATCAAGGCGATCAAAAACTAGAAGAAGCAGAGCAAAGAGTAGAGCACACTAAAAAACAAAAAAAAGAATTGGATAAAGATCTGAATAAGGTACAAAACCTAACCAATTCTCTAAATGAAGCATTGACAAAACTTCAAAATCTCCCTATTTCCGACAAAGAAATAAAAACATTGGAAAAGCAGATAGATAAAATGACTCAAAAGATAGATCAGCTGAATGAGAATTTACTGCGAATGGAACCTAGCCTTAAAGAGCATAATGAAAAACTACAACAATTAAAAGAGAGCCTTACTTGTTTACAAAACATAAAACAATCTCTATTAGAGAAGCAACCTCTCACCGAATTAGAAAAAATTGCAAGATCCATTCAATTAAATAGAAAACCAGGATAAGGAGATTTCTCAAGATGAGTATCATTTCTACTGGTTATCGAGCACTTTCGGAAATAGTTAATCTTGGTAAGCACATGTCTCCTGCAACTGGGGCTATGTTAGCAGCAGCAGCGGCAGCTAGTGGAGGAATTTCTCCTGTTCCTAGAGCTTTGCTCTTAGGGGGAACTTTGCTAGGTGCTTATTATAATGCCAAGCAAGACATCCAAATAGAAACGCTAAAGAACAGTTTAGGAAGCATGAATGGTACGCTGCAAAAGTTAGAACATCTTTCTCAGCAAGTAAAAGACCAAGTACCAGGTCTTAAAGAGGTGTGTAATAAAGTAGACGGCTTAATGCCAAAGGTAGATACAAGGCTCAGTGAACAGGAAAAGCGTTTAGTTCGGATAGGAAGCTCTCTACAAGCGATCAAAGAATATCAGAATGGATTCACATCTCTTGGCGGTACTTTAGAAAATCTTCATAAACAGGAAATTCGGATTGTTGAACATGTAGGCCATTTTCAAGATCTGAGTCATAAGCAGCAAAATTTTAAAAAAGGTATGAGTGAGCAACTCACTCATTGGGATAGTTTGGTTAAAGAGTTAGAGCAGTTCGATGGAGTAAATAATAAAGGTTTGGTTCAAGAGATTCGTCAAGAGATTCACAATTTGACCCAAGCTGTAAACCAAGCAAATGTATTAAAGCAGAGAGAAATAGAAGTTGTGGATCAATATAATCGGTCAAACCCCCAAGAGCGTGCACAGATAGCTGCCAAGCTGGCTTTTCAGCCAAAAGTGTTACATTCCATTCCTTTAATAGGAGGAAGAGTAAATCGACAGATAGGTTAATAGCTATCGCGGTGTATGATGAGGAGAGGGTGATGTTGGTTATTGAGACTATCACCAAATGCGTAGCCCCATTTTTTAAGTACGTGTTGGTGAGGGTCTCTTGTCTCCTGTTGATAGATCGCTTTTTCAGGAGCAAAGTTTACAATAAGAAGTTTTAGACCCTCTGATCCAAAAAGTAGAGGCCATGGAATGGGGTAGTCCGGAGCTAGAAATAAAACATTTCCTATTTTCTGAGGGAAGGGAAAATGGGATTTTAATGGTTTGGAAAAAGATAAGGGAATCAACATGCTTCCAGCTAGCGGTTTAATGCAAGAGAGCTCCTCTAATGCCCAAGTGGTTTGAATGGGAGATGGGGAAGTAGCTTTTATGTATTGATCAAAAGCTATTCTTAAAGGAAAGGTATTGAAAAGCTCAGCAATGATTTTGATTAAAGAGCGTTTATGTAAGATTTCTTTGAGCTCTTTATTATCACGCCATAAATCATAACCTTGTAGAAAAGAGTTTTCTGATCTTTTAGCTAAGGTCAGATCAGAGAGCTTTTCTATTTGAGTGATTTTTTCTAGAGGCAATAACCCTTCAATTTCAATAAAACGATTTTTCTGGAAAAATTCTTTTTGGTCATCGGTCAAAAAAAGGCGCATGAGAGTTATAGTTGGTTGATTCGTTTAAGAGTTAAATCTATTTTGTCAGGAGTAGTAAAGGCAGAAAAGCGAACAAATCCTTCTCCATATTTTCCAAAGCCTACACCGGGAATGCTAATCAAATGGCATTTAATCAAGAGTTCATCAAAAAATTCCCAGGAGGTTTTTCCTTTAGGGGTTTTTACCCAAATATAGGGGCTATCTATCCCTCCGTAGCAATCAAGTCCTAATTTGATTAAACCCTGTTTTAACGCTTTGGCCTGAGTAAGATAGCTATGTATTTGAGTTTTTACTTCACTCTGGCCTTGCGGCTGCAGAGTAGCTAAAGCTCCTTTTTGAATCGGATAAGCAACCCCATTGGATTTGGCAGCTTGCCTTCGATGCCATAAAGCATGTAAAGAGATTTCTTGATCTTCATAGTGCGCTTTAAGGGCTTTAGGAAGGACTGTATAGGAGCAGCGCAGACCTGTAAATCCAGCCGATTTAGAAAAGCTGCGAAACTCAATCGCACATTCTTTAGCACCCGGAATTTCAAAAATAGAACGGGGAACATCTACTGAGCTAATAAATGCTTCATAAGCATGATCAAAAAAGATAACAGCTTTGTGTTTCAAGGCATAATTTACCCAAGTAGTTAAGAGATCTCTATTCATAGCAACGCCTGTCGGGTTGTTAGGAGAGCATAAATAGATGAGATCACAGGCTTTAGATGGAGGATATGGATGAAATTGATTAGCTTCTAAACAAGGCAGAGTCATGATTTTGGTGCGACCTGAAAGAATTGCCGCATCGAGATAGGCGGGATAAGTGGGATCAGGGACTCCTACGCTACAGGATGGAGAAAATAAATCTAGAATATTCGTGATATCGGTATTGATGCCATCTGAAATAAAAATCTCATCAGGGGTAATTTGCAAAGCAGTAAAATATGTATTGGCGATGGCTTCTCGTAAGAACAGATAGCCATTGCTAGGCCCATATCCTTTTAGACCTGAAGAGGTTCCCATCTTTAATACAGCTTGGCTCATCGCTTGTACCGCAGAAGGGATTAAAGGTAGTACTATATCTCCTATGCTTAAATTAATCATTTGATTAGGAGAGATTTTTTTACACAACGTTTCTATTTTTTCTTCAATCAATGAAAAAATGTATGTGCGTTTTAGATGCTGAAAACAAGAATTAATCTCAACCATGAAAACCCCTAAGATGATACAGTATGTCTGGACTTAATTAAAAAGTAAAGAGAGAGAAGTTAAGCGTGGAGCATATTATGGAGATGAATCCATTTGAAACATTACTTGAGAAAATACCTGAAATTGAAGAACGTTTAAATTATCGATTTAAAAACAAAAAAACCCTTGCTTTAGCTTTTGTGCATCGGTCATTTTTTAATGAATATCGAGCGGTTGTTGACCAGCATAATGAACGATTAGAATTTTTAGGAGATTCGGTCCTGGAATTAATTATTTCTGATTATGTGTATGAACATTTGCCAACAGAACCAGAGGGCCATCTTTCTAATTTACGCTCTTATATTGTAGAAGCAAGTAGCTGCGCTCAGCTTGTGATTAAGCTAAATGTTGCAGAATTTATTTTATTAGGTAAAGGTGAAAGGATGAATGATGGGCGCGGTCGGGAAAAAATTATAGCGGATTTATTTGAAGCGCTCATTGGTGCTATTTATAAGGATGGAGGGCTAGAAGCCACTCGTCAGTTTTTTTTACATCATTTTGAAGAAAACATTAAAGAAGTTATTTATAAGCCTTTAAGAAATTGGAAAGCAGAACTACAAGATTACGCACAAAAAAAACACCAAAAGCCGCCTATTTATAAAGTATTAAAAGAATCAGGACCCGATCATAGCAAAATATTTCAAGTGATTGCTTGTATTGAAGATCAAGAAATAGGTGAGGGGACAGGCCCTTCCAAAAAACAAGCAGAACAAGCAGCAGCTGAAAACGCGCTGAATAAATTGGAAATCAACCATGACGATTAAACAACGTTCAATTTGGTGCTGCAGTGAATGTGGGCTTACCCAAGCCAAATGGACAGGGAGTTGTTCAGCTTGTCAAAAGTGGAACACTTTTGAAAAAGAGATTCAAGCAGTTGATAAATCAGAGAGGTTTGCACATAGCAAATCACAACCTTTACGGATTAAAGAGATCAAATTCGAAGAATCCATGCGCATCTCAACAAAGCTAACTGAGCTTGATCGTTTACTAGGAGGAGGCATTGTCCCTGGCTCTTTAACACTCATTGGAGGCGATCCTGGAATTGGTAAATCCACTCTCATGTTGCAACTTGCTCAAAAACTAGCTGAGCAGGGATTAACTGTTCTTTATATTTGTGGAGAGGAGTCCGTTGAACAAACTTCATTAAGAGCTTTAAGGCTCAAAGTGCAAGATGAACATCTATTTCTATTAAGCGAAACTCTTTTTTCTCATATTAAACTGCAGATTGAGCATTTAAAACCTGATATCATGATTGTTGATTCGATACAGATTGTATATAAAAGTGAAATTCCTTCCGCTCCAGGCTCTGTGAGCCAAGTGCGAGAATTAGCCATGGAATTTATGCATCTAGCAAAAGGATTAAAAATTGCAACTTTTCTTATAGGTCACGTGACAAAATCAGGAGAAATTGCAGGTCCTAAAGTGCTAGAGCATATTGTGGATACGGTATTGGATTTTGAAGGAGAAAAGCAGCAGGGGTACCGGATGCTGCGCTCTGTGAAAAATCGATTTGGTCCCACAGATGAGATTGCTTTATTTCAAATGAATACAACAGGACTTACCGAAGTGCATAATCCTTCTTTACTATTTATGGAAGAACGCACAAAAGAGCTACCGGGTTCTGTGATTATCCCTGCACTAGAAGGGAGCAGATCATTACTAGTGGAAGTACAAGCCTTGGTTGCACCTTCTTCTTTTTCTACCTCAACGCGTAAATCAACAGGATTAGATCCCAATCGATTAAGCCTGCTACTAGCGGTATTAGAGAAGAAAATGGATTACCGACTCTATAATTGCGATATATTTGTATGTATTGCAGGAGGCTTGAAGATTTTTGAACCAGCCATTGATTTAGGGATTATACTAGCTATTGCTTCTTCTTTTTGTAATCGTTGTATCGATCCTTCAACAGCCATTGTTGGTGAAGTAGGGTTAGGTGGTGAAGTACGCGGAGTTTCTCGAATTGAAAATAGAATTCGAGAAGTCATTCATATGGGATTTGAGAAATGTATTGTTCCTAAACGCAATGTAAAAGGCATTTCTTCTAGTTTGTCAGATAAAATTCATCTCATTGAAGTAGAAGTTGTGGAGGATGCTATTCATGCACTTATGTAATCAAATCTTAGTAGCGGCGCGAGATTCTTGTTTATCGCGCGCTCAAGTAAGAGAAGTACATCAAGAGCTACAAATGATCTATCCAAATCGTATTTTTGTGCCCACTTGGATTCGGACAACAGGAGATGACAGATTAGATCTTTCTTTGAGATTTTTGAGTAAAACCGATTTTTTTACCAAAGAAGTAGATCAGTTGGTGTTATCTGGAGCTTGCAGGGTAGGAATTCACTCAGCTAAAGATTTACCAGACCCTTTAGAACAAGGATTAAAAATAGTTGCTATCACAAAAGGAGTAGATGCAAGAGATGTTTTGGTTTTGCCTCCTCATCAAACAATAGATACTCTGCCAAAAAAAGCGCGTATTGCTACCTCTACTCTGCGCCGTGAAAAAGCGATTAAAGATTTAAGAGAAGATCTGATTTGTGTAGATATTCGCGGAGTCATTGAAGCTCGTTTGGATCATCTTTACCGAGGAGAGATTGAGGGGCTAGTTGTGGCTGAAGCTGCATTAATTCGTTTACATTTCACGCATCTAAATCGGTTTTTTTTATCAACAGAAGTAGCTGCTCTGCAAGGTAAATTAGCGGTTGTTGCTAGACAAGACGATCAAGAGATGTTGCAGGTTTTTTCTGCAATAAATACTTTCCAAGAACTAGATCTCATCAATAGGTTTTTGTGAAGAAAGTTCTCTATCTGGGAACAGATCCTTCGTATTATAAAGCGAAAGGGGCCCAAATCATTCACTACCCCGTGATTCAAATTGTGCCCAGAATGGACTCCTATATACAAGCAGCTTATAGCAAGTTAGCAAACTATACACATCTTCTGTTTACTAGTAAAAATACAGTTCAGGTTTTTTTTCAGCAGTTAAATGATCTTGGTATATCTAAAAGTCTTTTAGAGCCAATTACCATCATTGCCATTGGCCAAGTTACTGCTAGTTATGTAAAAAAATATGCCCATTGCTCTTTTGTTGCAAAGGAAGAGACGCAAGAGGGAATGGTTGCTTTTTTGCGTACTCAGCCTTTAGAAAAAACTCATTTTTTTTTTCCTCGTTCTAGTCTTTCTAGAAATGTAATCATGGATTTTTTTCAAAAAAATCACATCTTGTTTCAGGATTGCTTTATTTACGATACGATTGTTCAAAAAAAACCGCCTATTCCTGATCTAGAAGACATAGATGAAATTGTTTTTACAAGTCCTTCGACCATCAAAGCTTTCTTAGAGATTTTTTCTGCTATTCCCTTAGATAAAAAGCTCGTAACTATGGGACCTATTACGCAAAAAGTATTATCTGAGATAATTTAAGGCGTTGCTATTTCCAAAGGTTCAGGTTTAAAGCTAGCTAACAGCTCTTCTATTTTATCGATCTTTTCCCAAGGGAAAATGATGTCATCTCTTCCAAAATGTCCATATGCAGCGGTTTTTGCATAGATCGGCTGTAATAAATTAAGTTGCTGGATAATAGCATGGGGCCTTAAATCAAAGTGTTGTAGAATAAGCTGCATAATCTTTTTCTCATCGATGTGATTAGTGCCAAATGTCTCCACAAAAACAGAAGTTGGTTTTGCTACGCCAATAGCATAAGAAACTTGAATTTCACAGCGATCGGCAAACCCGGCAGCTACAATATTTTTAGCCACATATCTTCCCATATAAGCTGCACAACGATCTACCTTGGAAGGATCTTTGCCAGAAAATGCTCCTCCTCCATGACGCGCTGCGCCACCATAGGAATCCACAATAATTTTACGGCCTGTTAAGCCGCAGTCGGCTTGAGGTCCGCCGATTACAAAACGGCCCGTAGGATTAATCAAATAGCGTGTATCTTTTGTAATCCACTTAGCTGGGATTACTGGCTTAATTATCTCTTCAATGACAGCTTCTTTTAAATCAGAATAAGCAATCTCTTCCTTATGCTGTGTGGATAAGACAATGGTATCTACATAAGCTGGTTTTTTATCGATATAACAAAAAGTGACCTGACTTTTTGCATCTGGTTGTAGCCAAGGTAATTTACCTGATTTACGCAAAAAGGCTTGACGTTGCATTAAGCGATGCGCATAAGTGATTGGTGCTGGCATCAGCACATCTGTTTCATTAGTAGCATAACCAAACATCAGTCCTTGGTCTCCAGCCCCCTGATCATCTTCTATCCGATCTACACCAATAGCAATATCGCTAGATTGTTGGCTAATAGCATTAATAATAGAACAAGAATTTGCATCAAGACCTGAACTTATGTTGTCATAGCCTATGTTTAAGAGTAAATCTCGAATAGCTCTTTCCCCATTTATTTGTGCCTTTGCGCTAATTTCTCCTGCAACAACGACCATAGATGTTTTCACTAAAGTTTCACAAGCCACTCTCGCTTTAGGATCTTGAGCCAAGGCAAGATCTAAGATCGTGTCAGAAATCTGGTCTGCTACTTTGTCAGGATGTCCTTCAGAAACAGATTCCGAAGTGAATAAATAGGAACTTGACATAAGGAATCTCTTGGGTTGTATGTAGATATTAGGAAACTTTTAAAGTTTTTTTAGAAAATTTGTCAATCTAAAGAAATAATAGCTGCAAATAAAGAGAATCCATTCTTATTTCCTATTACAAGAGTTATACAGCATTGGGAAATACCAAAATTTAAGCTGTTTTAAGTTGAATGGCCGTGCTTTTATATTTTTGAAACAGAGTAGTGAGATCGTCTTTGCTTAGGTCAGACTTAAGACATTCTCGTTGATTTTTTTTACCCGAGGCCATTACGCCTCTTAATTCCTGATGAGGATTGAAACCTTGCCAAACCTTAGTTCTAGCATGAAAAAAGTCTCCTTTACCAAATAATTGAGCAACAGTATGTAGTGGAGGGATATAAAATACAGAGGTGTTTAATTGATCAAAAGGAACTGGAATGGCATAACCATTTGGCTGGTTTCTCATGTAATGAAATGCTGTTGCACCGACATCGTATACGCATCCAGCAAACAAACTAGTTCCATAGGAACGGCTATAAGGAATCTTTTTATCATAGTGAGAAATAAAGTCTTTCTGAAAATTTCCTCCTCTATATAGAAAAAGGAAGTATTTAGCAGTATCGCTGCATTCTAATCTAATAGCCTCTCTTATAATTTGCGCATCAGCATCATTACGAATGCCCATTGCTTTAATAGCGCCATAATTGAGCTCCTGAGTAAAACTGATAGTAGGACCTTGCGTAAAAGAGTCTAGGTCATTGATATCAGATCTAATTTTTTCCCTTTGCTGATAAAGGTCTTTCAAGAAGGAGATCTCTTTTTCAGCAAATTCAGAAATCTCTTGATAGGTAAAGCCATTTTTTGATGGAGAAAGAGTTTGAACTATCACTTGGTTTAAGCGATAAGCTACATCTTTGACTCCCGTATGTTTGTTATCTCCATCATCATCAAAACAACAAAGATGCCAACATTTTTTTGTTTCTCTTATCTCTTTTAAATGTGTTATATATTCTAAATTGTATTTAGTAGTTTCCGCTAAGAGATCTTTATGAGCAGAAGGTATTACAAAGCAGCAAATTTTTTTATGCTTAATATCTTCTCTTATACATTTTCTAATAAAAAATAATTCATATAATGTGCGAGGAACAAACACAACTTCTAAGCTGGGGTCTATTTCTTGTACTTTTGATTGAATCAATTCATAACGATTCTTGCACATCTCTATAGCCTTATCGGATCCACTGTTTATTATTGCAGTAGGGGAATATTGAATCAGAATTTCATAGACTTGTTCAAATAGTTTTCTTGATAATTCTTTGTTTTCACCACTTTGAAATACGACATATTCTCCTTGGCCCATAGTAATTTTATCTGAACTCATGTTTAGATTGTTAACTCGGTTTGCAAGAGATTCTGAGCAGGAAGGCAAGAAGCTAAGACTCTCTTTTGCAAGAAGAGTAATTTCTTCAGCTGTAGGGCAATGATTAATTATGACTGGCATCTCAGTAGATATAGAAATTTTTTCTTCTATAGATTTTAAAATTGTAGTCATTTAATAAATCCAAAATATAATTAATAGATAAACTATATCATAAATTAATAATTATACCATTAGCGAAAAATAAATTCATAAAGTAGCCCAATTTCTTGTGCAAAGCTTTTGGACCCTATCTGGAGTATCAACAAAATAGTTCCAGGCTTCACAGCAAGCATCTAGAATATCCTCGTAA
>JBAUFS010000123.1:0-7710 GCA_049679255.1 Candidatus Rhabdochlamydia sp. | reverse complement strand
TAAAAGCGATATCGTTTTTCGGATCTAAATATTTTGCAATTGCCATCGTTAAGTCTCCCTCAATGAACTTATGCTATCTGCTATTCATTATATAATAGCTCATTTTAGCAATCCATTTTTTTGTTTTCAAAGCACTATTTTCCCTAAGCTCTGTTCTTTAAATATGGAAAACTTCCTACAAATTCAACTGTACAGAAATTGTATCTTTTACGCTCTAACTCATCTTGATATATAGAGAAACATATAAATGAAATTTTGACCAAAAAGCTAAAGTAACTATACTGCGGATAAAAAGCATAAGAGATTTTACTCTCTATTTTTATCAGTCATGAGTTGGCAAATATTGCTGCAAAGTTTTTTTGTGTTATGCGCATGCACGGGTTGTTACTTTAACCGCGCTGTAATAGATCCGTATAGCTATGCCTGTTTTACACCTCCTTGTCGCGAAGTCAATCCTTGTATCTTAGAGCAATATCCCGCAGATCTTCTAGAAAAAAAAGAACCTTATGAACTTGCTGAATTAATCGCTATTGCTTTAAAAAACAATCCTCAAACAAGATCTAGTTGGGCAAAAGCGCTTGTCGCTGCTGCAGCTTATGGACAAAAGCAAAATGTGTTTTTCCCTAATATAACCGGTTCTTTCCAAGCTACACGTGCAAGACAACCGGAAATTGAAGCCACTTCCATAATAACCCCTCAATCTATTTTTGGAGCAACGCAATCCCCTGGTGCTCTTCAATCGGGAAAAGGGGCTACTGATATTTATTTTGGTACTTGGGGTCCTATGCTCTCTTTATCCTATTTACTATTCGATTTTGGCACACAAAAAGCCAACGCAGAAGCAGCTCGTTATTCATTAGAGCAAGCACAATTTCAATATAATGATAGCATTCAATCTTTATTAAAAACCGTTATTACGGATTTTTATAGCTATTTGTATCAAAAAGAATTACTGCAGGCAAATATTGCAAATGTGCTTAATGCAGAGCTTACTTTAGATGCTACAGAACAAGGCCTTCATTCAGGAGTGCGTCCTTTATCCGACTTTCTACAAGCAAAGACACAACTGCTTTCTCAGAAAACAAACTGGGCTGCGCAAAAACAAGAACTTGAATTAGCTTTTGCAACTTTGCTAAATGACATAGGCCTTCCTTCTTATATGTCTTTAAAAACACAAGAATTACCTCAAGAATTACCAAAAAATGACCTTATATTACCGCTAGAAACCTTAATCAGCATTGGTATACAAAATAGATCTGATCTATTGTCTGCTGAAAGTGCTCTTCGTTCTCAAGAACAGATGGTCAAAATGACTAAAAGGCAAGTTTTACCTCAATTGAATTATCAATTTGAAATAGGTAAAACTTATTTTTCTTTTGATGGCAATGTCACTCATGATAAATATAACTTTGTCAGCACATTTAATGTAAGTATGCCTATTTTTTCTGGTTTTTATTACCGCAATGCGATTAAACAAGCTGAATCTAATGTAGTAGTTGCAGAAGAAACGCTTAAGAGTCTGCAGTTAAACGCTATGAAAGAAATTACTGTTGCCCATTCTAATATTCACACTGTCTTTGAAACACTGAATTGGGCTGCAGAATTTTTATCTGCTGCAGAAGAACAGTATGCTGTCGCTTTAAGCGGTTATCAACAAGGTACTCAGACCATTCTTGATCTCATATCTGCTCAAACATCTCTTGTCGATGCAAGAGCTCAAAAAGCACAAGCTATGCAAGATTGGTATCTTGCATTAGCTAATTTAAGTTATGCTACAGGGCTGATTTCCCCAACTACTATCTATTCTCAGGAGATCTTTGCTAATGAACTGGATTAAACTTCTTCTTTTTTGCTCTCTATTATGCAGTTGCCAAAAAAAACCCCAAGTGACTAAACCACATGAAGTAGTTGCAACACGCGCTCTCAAACAAACCGTGGAAGTGTATAAAGATTATGTGGGAACAATGACTGCAAAATCTAGCATTCAGGTTCACGCTCAAGTCTCTGGTATTCTAGTTGGGCAATATTTTATGGAAGGGCAGTTTGTACAGAAAGGAGATTTATTGCTTGTTATTGATCCAAGGCCTTATCAAGCTTCATTAGACAAAGCAAAAGCGGAGTATTTTCAGACGTTCACACAACTAAAACTAGCAGAAGATACGCTGCAAAGATATACAAAGCTAGCAGAACAAGATTATATCTCACAACTCAATTACGACCAATACATGGCTAATTTCTTAGAGCAAAAAGCCGTTGTAGGACAGTCTGTTGCAGATTTAGAAAACGCTAAAATCAATTTAAAGTATTGCTATATTCACTCTCCTATTGATGCAATTACAGGCAAATTACAGCTCAAGCCGGGCAATTACATTGATACGAATCAAGACACTACGCTCACCTTACTGAATCAGATTGATCCCATTTTAGTAGATTTTTCTGTCCCTGAAACCGATTTATTTACTATTCAAAAACACTCTCAAGAATCCTTTTTAAAATTATACATCTTTCCTACATTAGACCACGCTGCGCGTTTTGATGGACAATTAACACTCATTGACAATCAAATTAATACCGCAACAGGAGCTGTCTTATTAGAAGGAATATTAGATAATCATGACCATTTGCTATGGCCTGGGCATTTTGTAGATGTAAGACTTATACTAGAGGAAAAAGAATCTCTGATTCTTCCCTCTCAAGCAGTAGGCGTTGGACAAAATGGACATTACGTATATACCATCAATAAAAATAGGGAAGTAGAAATTACGTCGGTTATTATTGGTCAACGCTATGAAAATGGAACCACCAGTATCGAATCAGGAATTAGCACTAATGATATAATTGTTGCACAAGGACTTCTTGATCTTTATCCCGGTAAAAAAGTGACTGTGCAAACATGGTTAAATAACAAAGAGATATTGTGAATCTCTCCTCTTTATTTATCAAACGACCTGTAATGACAACCCTTGTCATGCTGACAATAGCTTTTTTCGGAATTATCTCTTATTTTAAACTCCCTGTCAGCGATCTACCCGATATTGATTTCCCCACCATTACAGTAACAGTAGACTATCCTGGAGCAAATCCAGAAACTATTTCTAACAATGTGGTGGTCCCCTTAGAACAGCAATTTACTACCATCGAAGCAATCTCTTCGATCTCTTCTACTAGCTATACAGGAAATGCTACGATTGTTTTACAATTTGACTTAGATCGAAATATAGATCTTGCTGCAGCTGATGTACAAGCAGCCATTAATGCAGCAAGCTCTCAACTGCCTAAAGATCTCCCCTATGCTCCGATTTATACAAAAACCAACCCTACCGCTACCTCTCTTTTGTTTTTTATCGTTACCTCCCCTGTTTTAACCAGAGGAGAGCTATACAATTATAGCTATACATTTCTTTCTCAAAGGTTAAGCGTAATAGAAGGAGTATCACAGGTATTAATCTATGGATCTCCACAAGCGGTTCGTCTTAGAGTTGATCCACAGAAACTAGCAGCTAGAGGACTTGATTTAAACGATGCAGCTAATGCTGTTGTAACAGCGAATGTACAAATACCCGTAGGTACTTTATTTAGTCCTAAACAAGAATTCACCCTTAATGTTGATGGGCAATTAGACAAAGCAGCTCTCTACGATCCTATTATCATTAAAGCTCAAGATGGCTCCATTGTGCGCTTTTGTGATATTGGCCAGGCTATAGATAGCGTACTCAATGATAAACTTTCGGTACAGTTTTTTGAAAAAGGATATACAGCCCCATCTGTTGGTCTGGCCATCCGTAAAAGACCGGGTGCTAATACTCTATCGGTTATTCAGAAGGTTAATCAAATTCTACCTAGTCTATCCACGCAATTACCTAGCTCTTTACGTTTAGTAAGGGTTTTTGATCAATCTGAATACATACTTGAATCAGTTCATGAAGTACAGATGACTCTGCTGATAGCCATTGCATTAGTTGCTATCGTGATCTTTTTCTATTTAGGTAACTTAAGAGATACGCTTATTCCTCTGATTGTGATTCCTTTATCGATTTTAGGCGCTTTTATACTCATTTTAAAACTAGGCTTTACCCTCAATATTTTATCTCTACTTGGTATTACACTAGCTGTTGGTTATCTAGTAGATGATGCCGTTGTTGTATTAGAAAATATCACACGTCACGTTGAAATGGGAGAATCTGCTATAGATGCTGCCCTAAAAGGCTCTAAGGAAATTTTTTTCACCATTTTATCGATGACTCTTTGTTTATGCGTAGTATTTATTCCTATTATTTTCATGCAAGGAATTATCGGACGGATATTGTATGAATTTGCAATGACCATTGTTATTACCGTCTTCATTTCAGGAATTCTTTCTCTGACTTTAACCCCTCTTCTATGCAGTAAATTAGTGCACAAAGCAAAAACAGAAGCAAATTTTGCAGCCTATCATCGCAGAATGCTTCTTCTCTATGAAAAATCGCTGAATTGGGCTTTAAAGCATCCTAAAATCATTTTAGGATTAGGGATATTGAGTTTGGGCTTATCGACCATTTTAATGGTCAAACTTCCTAAAGACTTTTTACCGCCAGATGATATTGGGCTTATTCAAGGATATCTACAAACAGTAGATGGCACTTCTCCTTTAGCTGTTTCAGAATCCAGTAATCAATTAGCTGATATCTTATCACAAGATGAAAACATCGCCTCTGTTGTGTCGGTTGGAGGTTATCCACAAGATAATGAAGGGTTTTTATATATCCGCTTAAACCCCCTAAAAGAACGCCTTTCTCTTAAACCTCTACTGACACACATGTACTCTTTGGTGCATAAAATACCAGGAACAACTGTCTTTCTTAAACCGCAGCCACTGATTAACTTGGAGGTAGGAACGACATCTAGCAAGTCTGATTACCAATACACTATGCAAAGTTTATCGGAAGAAGAACTCTACAAATACGCGCCTATCATGCAAAAAAAGTTTGCAGAGCTTCCTTTTTTAAGTCATGTAAATAGCGATTTAGATATTACGCAACCCAGATGTCAAGTTCATATTCTACGCGATAGAGCCTCTCTCTATCAGATCAGTGCACTACAAGTGGAACAAGCTCTTAATTTAGCTTATGCTACAAGCAATCTCTCCCCCATCAATACTTCAAGCTATCAATACTATGCTATTATGGAAACCTTTCCTAAGTTCTATCGTGATCCGAGCTCTTTATCTCAACTATGGTTGCATTCTACATCGGGAAAAATGGTCCCTCTAACAGCCATTACCGATATAAAAGAGAGCACAGGCCCACTAACGGTAAATCACCTCAATGCATCCCCTTCTGCTACCATTTCCTTTAATTTAGTAGACACCGCTCTAAGCAGCGCTTTAGATAAAATTCATTTGATTGCAAAACAAACTCTTCCTAATACTGTTAAAGGAGCCGTGCAAGGAGGAGCTAGTGTATTTAAAACTTCTTTTGCAAATCTGCAATCTCTACTTTTAATCACCTTTTTCCTCATTTATATTATCCTAGGGATTCTCTATGAAAACTTCTTTTCACCTGTTACGGTAATGTCCACCTTAGCTCCTGCTGCAGTTGGAGGACTTTTAAGCCTCATTTTATTCCAGCAAAGCTTTTCCCTGTATGCCTTTGTCGGTGTGATCATGCTCTTTGGCATTGTTCTAAAAAATGGTATTATTTTAATTGACTTTGCCAATCAAGCTCTTTTAAAAAAAACAGCCCATGAAGCCATTTTTGAAGCGTGCTTAACTAGATTTCGTCCTATCCTTATGACAACTTTTGCCGCAATGATGGGCGCTGTTCCTATTGCAATTGGTATAGGGGGCTCTATTGCCAAAACCCGCCAACCTCTAGGGATTGTTATAGTAGGAGGCCTACTCTTTTCACAAGTAGTTACCCTATATCTAACCCCTGTGGTTTATCTCTATATAAAAAAATTAGAAGAAAAACTCTCCCTACGCTCTAAAAATCTTTCTTCCTAATCGCGCCAAAAATTTTAACATTTTGGCGCGATAGTAGTAATTAATGATTTTTAAATGGCGCAATTAGCCAAAATCAGCTTATAATGGCATAATTATCATAAATCGCGCCACAAGAGATAGTCATGAAAAAACAAAATTGTAGTAAAATTTTTGATACTATCCTAGAGGTAGTAAAACATTTTTCTAATCAAGCTTCTTTAGAGGATATTTCACAAGCTTTATCCCCTCCTGTACCCAAAAGATCTCTGCAGCGCTATTTAGCTACCTTGACAAAACAAGGGCACCTAAGTGTATTAGGTAAGGCTCGATCCAGACGGTACTTTCTAAGAGAAAATGAAAAAAAAATTCCAACCATTCTTTTTCCAGCAGCATTACAAGACGCTCCTTCTCTTAAGTCATTGATTCCACTATCATCAACAGCTTTGTCTATCCAGTCAAATGTCCGCCAGCCTATTCAAGCACGTCGCCCTATTGGATATAACCGAGAATTTCTTAATGCGTATCGCCCTAATGAAACATACTATCTCTCTAAAAATACACGAGATCACCTATTTGAAATGGGAAAATCTCAAGATGGCAAACGTCCAGCGGGAACCTATGCTAGGCATATTTTAAACCGTTTACTGATTGACCTGTCATGGAATTCAAGTCGATTAGAAGGAAACACGTATTCCTTGCTCGAAACAGAACGTTTATTAGAACTTGGAGAGGCTCCAGAAGGTAAAAATAGCATGGAAGCTCAGATGATCTTAAATCACAAGTCCGCTATTGAATTTATGGTAGAGTCAGCTGAGTTCATGAAATTTAATAGTTTTACCATTTGCAACCTGCACGCTCTTTTGTCAGACAATTTATTACATGATCAAAGAGCCTGTGGCCGTTTACGCTCAGCACCAATAGGCATAACTCAATCAGTGTATCAACCCTTAGCAATTCCGCAACTAGTGAGCGAATATTTCCAACAGATTTTAGATACAGCTGATGCTATTATAGATCCCTTTGAGCAGTCCTTTTTTGCAATGGTTCAGTTTCCCTACTTGCAACCGTTCCTAGATGTTAATAAGCGAGTATCAAGGCTTGCCGCTAATATTCCCTTAATTTGTGCAAATCTATGTCCTTTATCATTTGTAGACGTCCCTGAGCAAGCCTACATCAGCGGTCTTCTCGGTATATATGAATTAAATCGCATAGAGTTATTGCGCGAAGTATTTGTCTGGGCCTATGAACGATCCAGCTCTCTCTACTCAGCAACACGCCAAGAACTAGGAGAACCAGATCTCTTTCGTCTGCGCTACCGTAATCTTATCACTACAATGATAGGAGAAATTATTCGTAAATGCTTAAGCAAGCAAGTAGCCGTAGCAGCAATCAAACAAAAAGCCACTGAAACTGTTCTATTAGAAGATCGAGCAAGGTTTATTGAGGTTATTGAAACCGAACTAATGAGCCTGCATAAAGGAAACATTGCCCGATTTCGACTAAAACCCTCAGAATATGATGAATGGTTGAAAACCTGGATTTGATGATTAGCTCCTTCACTGTGGCAAATTTCTAAGAACTTCGCTTGAGGTCCATAGGAGGCAATGAGACGATTCCATTTGTTCTTTAAAAGCTGAACCGGTGGTGTATGAAATCCTTTATGTCCTGCTGCACATTCTAAGACATCGACTACTGGGTTATTTGTCGCATTATAAGTACCATAAATTTTGGCTCCTTGCGCATATAGGCTC
>JBAUFS010000122.1:0-9049 GCA_049679255.1 Candidatus Rhabdochlamydia sp. | reverse complement strand
TACTGGCTTCCAGAATTTTGGCATCAATTGGCTTGCGGCGTGACATAGAACCTCCTTAAATTTGAGGTATTTACTATGCCATATTACCTGAATCTGCTATCAAAAATTTTTAGTTAAATCGCCCTGACGAATATGCTCAATCTTATTTGCAAAAAAACATTCATTATATACAATTTATATACAATGTTTTTCTTCATTTCACAAAATCTAGTAGAGAATAAGTATTCATGCAATCGATTCAAGAAAATCAAAACTTCCTACTGCAGGTTGATCATTCGGATCAAGCAGTTGGCTTAGTAGAAAAAAAAGAGGCTCATCTGAAAGGAATCCTACATCGTGCTTTTTCAATTTTCATTTTTCATAAAGTCGAATCATCCTTGCAACTTCTTCTACAACAAAGAGCCTTTAATAAATACCATTCAGGAGGATTATGGGCTAATACGTGCTGTAGTCATGCGGAACCAGATACCTCTATTGAAGTAACCGCTAAAAATAGGCTTCAAGTAGAGATGGGATTTTCCTGCCCTCTTTCTTTCTTAGGATCTTTTTATTATAAAACAGAAGTTGGAAATGGGATGACGGAGCATGAAATCGATTACATTTTTTCGGCTTTTCACACCCCTACCAATATTCATCTGAACGCTAAAGAAGTTAACGCTTTTAAATGGGTTGACATTAATCATTTACAAGAACTTTTCATAATAAAACCTCATGAATTTACTGCTTGGTTTCCTGAAGCACTCAGACATGCTTTGAAATTTCTAGGGATTCAAGATTAGCATGATTATATGTAACAAATATGAATAGAATTGAAGCTAGATTGTCATCAGCTGTTTTTCCTTCTCCGATATTATTTGAAGACAAAGTAATTTGCTTTTTGAAAAAATTTTTGACTGGACAATTTAATATTGAATCAAAGTTGATTAGTTTTTCCAACGAAAATTTTAAAATCCGCGAATTTTCTGGTAACGTTTGGGTTTTACGTATACCGAATAATATTTCACATTGTCTATGCCATCAGCAACAAGAAAGAGCTGTTCTTGACTGGGCATCTCAAGAAAGGTTTTCTATTTTGGAAGTTCGCGGCTATGACGAGCAGGAAGGCTATTTATTAACTCGCTTTCTTACTGGAAAATCTTGTTCTGCAATTGACTTCCAAAATCCTCTAAATCTTCGAGAAGCTATAGAAATATTACATCGCCTTCACACAAGCAAAACAGCCCCTATAGAGTCTGTATTTGATCCTTTAGAGCGTTACGTAGTGACCTCTCAAGAAGCAATGCAAGAAGGGATATCTTTTGCGCCTGAAATTCATAAAATTTCCTATCAATTGAAGAATTTTCTGTTGCAAATTCCAAGAGATCGCTTTCAACAGGTTCTATGTCATAATGATCCTTCTCCTGAAAACTTTTTTCGCCAAGATGGGTATCTTTATCTACATGATTGGGAACTCGCTCGATGTAATGACCCAATGTGGGATTTAGCACACTTTTCAGTAATTGGTCAGGTAAATCTTGAGAAAATTTTATGCTTTTATTCAACATCGGATCTATTTGCAAAGGAAAAAATCCTTTTTTTTCAAGCATTTATATTTTTTAATACGCTTGTTTGGGCAGCCTTCGAAAGTGAAAAGCCCCGTTCCTCTTTTCCAAAGGAATCGGTGGTTATGCTGTATCAAACTTTTTTAGAAAAAATAAATGCACTAATAAAAAGCACACCATTTGAAACCGCCTTAAAAAAATTACTAAAGGAACAAATTATATGACCGTTGTTTTGGCAAGTTCGCCAAATGTTTTCCCTAACTTTCAAGCTAAAACACAAATTTCAACCCTTTTTCTTGAACATAACCAACATCTTCTGTTGTTAATGCGCTGCCATAAAGAAGATCAACCAGGTACCTGGGGTATTCCAGGTGGCAAAGCTGAGAAAGGAGAGACTCCAATTCAAACGGTTTTAAGAGAATTGCAAGAAGAAACTCAAATTGAGCTTTATCCTAACCAAGTCAAATATCACGGACATCGGTATGCAAGAATCCCTAACTGGGATTATGTTGTTCATCTCTATCACGCTGAAGTAAAAGATCGACCTATAGTTAAAATCGATCCAAAAGAACACTTACAATACGAATGGGTTTCAATTTATGCTTTTAAATTAATGCCTCTTTTGAAAGGTCAAGATGAAGCGTTTGACATGCTATATGGGGATCGTATTTGGCAACAATCAAAAATCTCCCCAGATTTGCAGAGAATACAAAATATAACTTCATTAATTTTGCAAAAAGGCAATCAATCATTAGTTTTTGATTCAAAAAGGCGTTTTATTTTGAATCTAATTGGAACATCAGGATCAGGAAAAGGCACTCAAGGGGACATGCTTTCTCAATTATTTAGTATTTCCAACATATCAGCTGGCGATTTGTTCCGCGATGAATTTCGAGCAAACTCAAAATTAGGATGGATGATTCAAGCATTTGATAAGCAATATTATCCCGCTTATTTACCCGATGAAATCCCCATTGGGATGATGACAAAGCGATTAACTGAAAGAGATTGTCAGCAAGGATTTATCCTTGATGGATTTCCTCGTACGGAAAAACAAGGCGATGCAACAAGGGAAGTAATTTTGAGAGAAAATGATTTTCATGTTCCAATATTCATGGATGTCCCTGAAATAGATATTTGGGAACGACTACCTGGTCGCTGTATCTGTCCCGATTGTGGTCATCAAGTGCGAAAATTCGATGAAAATTCCTGGCCTGGATTTTGTCCAGTAGATGCAAAACAAGGGAAGATGGTGCCGTTAGAGCAACGCGCTGAAGATGTAGACCAAAGTAAGACAGAGCGGCGCTTAAAAATGTTTTCTGATAATCGAGAAAAGATTTTGGACAGTATGAATCGACGTGATCCTGTAAAGACATTTCAACTCAATAATAAGATTCCTCCAAAAGAAGTATTGCATCAAGTATGCACTCATGTTCAAGAAAGATTGGATCGATTAGCTCAAGAAGAAAACCTCTCCCAGCATCCATCGACAACTTCTAATGTTACTCTTTGGTCCTGTGCTTTTCTTGGAGCTTTCGTAGCCGGAGCAATCCTCATGAATAGAAAAGGAGTCCGATGAATCCAACATCCCTTTGTACCGTTATTAGTGGTTCCTATAGACGTCACCTGCGGGAACTTTATGCATTGAAATGCCAACTTAAAAAAATTGGGATAAACGTTCTTTCTCCTATTGGTTCATTTGCTTTAAATCCTAATGAGGAATTTATTTTTCTTGATGCGGATCCTGTTCAAGATAAACGATTACTCCAAGATTCCGTATTTGGAAAAATTCGGACATCGTCATTTCTTGTTTTGGCAAATTTTGATGGTTATATAGGTAATGCTGCTCTAATAGAAGTTGGTTACGCACTCTCATTTGGTCTGCAGATTTTGACTGTTGAACCTGTTCAAGATCCAAACATAAATTTATATACTCGATTGCTTTATAATATATTTCCTGAGCTTGAACTATTAAAAAGAAATCAAGAGATTCTATGCAAACTTTAAATGAATCGAAAGTAACAGACTCAATAACTAATTTACAGGCTGCGTTTTATAAAAATGGCTATTTATTTATCCGTTCATTTTTCCCAACTAATCTAATTATTACAATACGTGAGTGTATAATCGACGTTTTGGAATCTGAAGGATGGGGAGAATGGAAAGATGATGCATTTATAGCAATAGAGCCTGTAAATCGTATTAATTCACCTTCTTTTTATCATGGTATTAGTACCTTAATGCAACAAGAAATTTTGCACGAAATTGCTCACCATCCTTATTTAAACTCTTTTTTAAGTTCATTGCTTGACGAACCCATTTTTTCTCATCCTCGTAAAATGGTCAGGATTACTTATCCATATTCGATGAATTCAAAAGATCGAGTCCCTCCTCATCAGGACTTAGTTTATGTTAAAGGAGAGCGGGATACATTTACCACATGGATTCCTCTTGGAGATTATCCACCTGAACAAGGAGGTTTGGAAGTATCTCCGCAAAGTCATCGAAGTGGTCTTTATGCTATGCAAGCAAATAGTGAGGGACGTTTTGGTTGTACAGCAATTGAAGAACATTTAACTAATTTCTCTTGGTGCAAAGCTCATTATCATCCTGGAGATCTTTTAGTAATGCATTCTTTGACGTTGCATCGTTCTGGTATCAATGAAAGTAAACAATTCCGTCTTTCTCTAGACTGCCGCTTTTCTTCAGCCTTGAAGACGCTTAATGAGGATCAACTTCTTCCACCTTATTATCCTTATGTTCCCAGTTGGGAAGTTCTATCTAAAAAATGGAAAAATCCAAAGCGTTTCGAGCTTCCTTCCACGATGAAAGTTCATCAAAAAGATAAAGAGCTTTCGAAGGTTCTTATGACGTCAAGTAGATTTGCTGAATGACAAAAATAGCTGTTGAATATCAAAATTATCAGTACTCGCAACTTATGAAGGAGCTAGCCTCTTCAGCGCATCGCGAAGAATATCGAGGCCAAACGAGCAGTGCCATTTATTCTGAAATTAGTACTAGAATAAAAATGATGTCACTACCTCCTGGTAGTCGCATTCTCGATGCAGGATGTGGAATTGGAGCTTTTAGTCTGCCTTTGGCTGCTGAATTCTCTTTTTTTGTAGATGGCATCGATCTAGGGGAAGAATTGACTAAAAGAGCTGCAAAGTTAGCGTTTGAAGCAACTCTTGCGGCAAAATGTCGGTTTTTTACGGGAGATTTTGCCAATTTATCGACATATCCTACAGATCTTTTTGATGCAGTCATTTGCGTAGGCAGTCTTTATTGGGGACAATCATTATCTACTATCTTAGATATTTGGCACCGTATAACGCGTCCTGGTGCTTAGCTCCTTATTTTTTTAAATTTGGAATATACTCCTTTAAATTCAGATGAAAAGGAAGCAATAGGAGAAACTCAATTTTTCTCTTCGTTGATGGTAGAATATGAATTATCTCAACATAGATGGGCATTATGCGAGTGGTCAGACGCCACTACTTCATATATAGAATGGCTGCAAAGATGGTGTCATAAAATGGAAGAGCTTTCTCTAAATCTATCTATAGAAATGGGAAAAGATAAAGCCTTTCAGTTAATCCGTCGATTTACAACATATCTAACACTTGCTCAGAAGCAAGCTGTTCGTCGAATCATTTTAAGGGCAGAACATGTTTAATATTGAATCAGTTTTTGATTGGAAAACCGCGCTTCTTGTGCATGGCTGCCGAGTTGCTCTACACACCGAATTTCCAACCAACATTTCTTTAAAAAAAATCCACCTCTATGAGCATTCAAATGAAAAAATCGATCAACCTATCCCTGATGATTTACTTCTACCTCATCAAACAATTGTCAGGATTCGATATCGATCTAATTCTCCTTTCATTCTTGAATCAGCTGCAATAGGTTATCGAATTCGCAATGAGAAAAATAGCGAATATATCCCGGTTGAGCTTATAGATCGCCCAGGTTTCTCGGAATTGAAAGTTTCTGAATTGCCAATTCCCTCCATTTGTTCATTTCTCGGTACGGATTTATTAGGCATCATTCCTAGTAATTATTGTTTTTACTTTCAAACCAAAAAACAATGTCGTTTCTGTGAAATTTTACCAACATTTAAAAACAAGGTAGAATTTCCTAAAACTTTTAAAAGTCTTGACGTAATTGAAAAATCTATATTAACGGCTCTTCAAAATGAAGAGAGATTACGTTTTGTAGCGATTACAACAGGAAATATTCATAGTTATGATGCAACAATTGATTATTTTATTCAGATTGGCGAAAGACTTCAAAAAGCCCTTATCTTCCAAAAAGCAGAACAGGTTCTAGCAACTTTAATGCCTCCTGAGGATCTTTCTAAAATCAGCCTTCTCCGTGAAAAAGGATTTACAAAAATTTATTTTCCTCTTGAGATTTTTGATCCCGGTCATTTTCGTATTGTATGTCCTGGTAAAGATGATTTTGGTTATGAACGTATTCTAAAAGCATTAGAAATTGCGATCGAAGTCTTTGGAGTTGGCAATGTTTACACAAATTTTGTATATGGCATTCAATCGCTAAATTCTTCTTTGAGTCCTACTAGCTATCATCCTGAACGGGAAAATAATTTATCCTTACAGGCTGTTAAAGAACTGTTAGCAAGAAAAGTAATTCCTGCTTTTACTCTCTATCATTATGGAGGTTACAACTCGATTGGCAAAATAGAACTTGATCTTGATGCTACCAATTCCTTTTTTCGCGAATGGGGAACTCTTGTTTGCAATTCGGGTATTGTTCCAATAAGGCAAGAAACAGTACTTTTTAGCCCACTCTCACTTTCAAATACATTATTTAATGATGGTTTTCGATTAGCAAATAAAAGGGAAAAAAAATTATGGATATAAACCAAATTATATTGGCCATTTGTTCTTTTGCTTTAGGCGTAGTAGCTAAGTATGCTGACTTGGTGAACGAACATGGACTGAAAGAGCATTTTAAAGGAGCTGGAATTCTATCCGGCTATCTTTGGGGACTATCTGGATTAGGTATGATTTTAAGCTCTCCATTGGGTGGACTTACTTATGTTGCGCACATTCTCTACTGGTTTTGGCGTGTAAAACTCGAATATCCTAACCATGCGCTTGCCGGTGTTATTATGCTTCTTTCTGCATTCTTTTTTCGGGGTGAATTTTTGCAGGAATATCGATGGGATTTAATTGCTATTTTTTCTGCATATTTAATTACAGGACACATCCAAACTTATTTTAAGAAAAAATATCCCGCTTCAGCTCCCTTTTGGCGTTTGCGATTTAGAATCTATTTGATTCCTATCGTATATGCTCTTTATGCAAAGAGCTGGGATCCAGTTATTGCCACAGGATTTGGAATGATTGGCTGCGAATGGATTACCCTGAGTTTCCGTGAATATTGGAAAGATCAAAGAAAACCCTTGAACAAATTGAATTAATTATGAAATTTACATTTCGTAGGACTCCTTTTTATTTTTTACGCCATGGTGAAACAGACCATAATGTGCATGGAATATATGATGATTTCACAGAAATTCATCTAAATGAGAATGGAAAAAAACAAGCGCTTGAGATTCATAAAATATTTCGTTCTATACCAATTATTACAGTTTGTTCTAGTCCTCTATTACGAGTTCAACAGACTAAAAATATTGTATTAGAAAACAAATCAGTGCAAGACATTATTTTGGATGAATTGCGTGAATGCCCCAGCGCTCTTTGGCGTTTATTTTTAGCTGCTGAAATTCGAGAACTAACTATTGGAGAATGGGATCTTATTAATGAATTTACGTACCGAGTGAAAAATGGATTGGAAAAAGCTTTAGAATATAATGCCCCAATCCTATTAATTGCTCATGGAGGAACCTATTGGGCCTTAGCTCATCTCCTTCATCTCCAAGGAGACCCTAAAATTGGGAATTGTGTCCTTACTCATATCATTCCTGAAGGATCAAAAACTTGGAGAGCTGAACCCATTTTAATGGAATAACCTATGTCTGAATTTTATTTTGAAAAACCTTCTGATTTTGACTTAGAAGTGGAAGTTAGCACAGTTTTTATGGAATGTGAAGAAAAACTTCTCCTTCTTCATCGCTCCCAATGCGAATTATCTCCAGAAACTTGGGGGATACCGGGAGGAAAGCTTGAAAAAGGAGAAACTCCTTTAGGAGGACTTATCCGTGAAATATGGGAAGAGTTGCGTCTTAATCCAGATCCCAATGAACTTCAATTTATTCATTCTCTATACGTGCGCCATCCTAAAGTCAAGTATCAGTTGCATCTGTTCCGTTGGATGCTTCTCTCCATGCCATCTATTGTACTCGATCCTAAAGAGCATTGTGATTATTTATGGCAGCCTATTAAAACATTTGATGAACTGCCTTTGCTTGAAGGACAACTTGAAGCATTTAAACTTGTTTATGAAAATTAGCAAAAGCAAAACATTTTCTATTTCTCATCTAATGAGAAACAGGTTCATTCTAGAAAAATATTATGAGCCTAATATCTTTTTGGAAGAAAACACGAATACTTTGCTGACTCATCCATTAGTCTATTTTAAAGTAGACAACATTTGATGACTCAAGCGCTAGATATAACCTAGTAAGCTCAAAACCAGAAAAGGGGGAAATATGACTATAAATGTAAAAACCGCTGTAAAAAACGCACAAACTTATCAAGAACTATTTTCTATTGCTAGAGAGCTCCATGCAGAACTCTCTTTTTTGGGGCATCAATATGCTACTGTTGCAACTCAGTCACCTCTGTATGAAGGAACGATTGTAATTAGTGCTATAGCTAAAAAAGCCATGAAAATCAGAAAAAAAAGAGAGAAAAAAGAAGAAAAACAAACCGAACTGGAAAAGAACAGTGTGTTTTTGTTGTGTAGAGAAATTTCACGCTTATACGATGAGGATAAAGTCAATTGCGCTCAAGCGAATAAAATGACAACTACATGTAGAGTTATTATAAACACCATTTTTTTAATACATCATCAATCTAAATGGAATAATATTAGAAACGGTTCTTCTTATAAAGAACAACTACAAAAACCTGTATCTATAAAAATAAATAAATTAAAACAAGCTATAGATAAAGCACAAAGCTACCCAGAGCTAATTGCTATCACTGAGGAAATGCATGCAGAACGTTATTGCCGGGGATATCAGTATGCTCACGAGCCTTATTCCTTTTTCTATTCATAATAAAATCTCATGAATTTAATGCTGGGTTTCCTGAAACACTCTGCTTAAGATAAGTATAATTGCCAATTCACCATGAGATTCTTTTTGTTCGATTTTGGCAGAAGAAGTGGAAGAAGTAAGGCAGTAAGCGTTTGGAAAAGACGATGCATTTATAGGACAAACCAAAAGATCTGATCTTGCAACCATTTTTTAGACACTTAGAACATAAATTTTTCCATTCCCATTCGTATCGTCTCCGCAGGCTATGTAGGGCTCGCTTGCGATATCTTCATTAAAACCCTTCTTTTCATATCACTCT
>JBAUFS010000121.1:0-3005 GCA_049679255.1 Candidatus Rhabdochlamydia sp. | reverse complement strand
GTAGCCCTTGGGCATTTGCTCCTCCTTTGGTATTTTTTTTGTCTTAAAAACACCATAGAAGTTGCAGCCATCTCTGACCACTTTAAATTTTAATCTATTTGTCGCACTTCTCTATTGAATGGGCCATTTCATAAATCAGATATATCGATAATACGATAAAAATAGTTACTGTTCAAAAGAGCATCTGAGATAGGGCCTAGGTGAAACAGAACGGGTGAAATGCCAAAGCCTTTGGGAAGGGACAGAGCTGCTATTTTGGTTTTCATTGCATCAATGACTTCAAGGCCTAATTCGCGACGGCGCATTTTGACTTCACAGACAAAAAGAGTATGAGAACGCATTTGAACCAAATAATCGATTTGACATCCTTTTTTTCTCCCAGAGGATTTTTGAGAATAAGGATTATCCATAACAATATCCTGGGCATAAATTCCAAGAGCTCGATAAATAAGAGATCTATTCTTCAATAGAAGGTTTTCAAGCTGAAAGCCAAGCATCGGTTCCCATCCTGGTAAACTAGAAAGCGGCACTTCTAAGAAAGATCCTTGTTCAATTTTTGAGAGATTAGGTTCGATGTAATGGATATAAAAGCGAAGGTAATTATCGGAAAGACGGTACAATGTCAATTTTCCGATTTTGCCTGTTTTTAGAGACCAATTAGGATGTTTGCTAATAAATCCACAGATTTCAAGAGCATTAAGGTGCTGACTTAAAGTACCGCTTGGCGAATAAGCCAGTGCTTTTTGTAGAGCTGAGTGATTTTTCATGCCTTGACTTAAAATTTTAATGATTTTCTTATAAATCTCTCCTCTTGAACTGAAAAGATCGTTAAAAATGCGATCAAATTCATGAACTAAAAGACCGCTTTTTTCAAAACAGAGACGTTTAATATTTTCATCAGCACTTTGACGAGTCTGAATCTGCTCTAGGTACCAAGGCACTCCACCAGTCACACTAATGATTTTAAAAAAATCAAGCTCTGATCCTTTGAAACCTTGTAGGTTTAATAGTTTTCTGCATTGTGAAATAGATAGCTCCGTAAGCTCCAGATAGAGAGAGACCCTTCCAAAAAAAGCTGTGCTATTAATAATATTTTTATCGATCCAGGTCGAAATTGAGCCGCATAAAATAAGCACAATAGACGGATGATTTTGCAGCTCAAGATCCCACCAAACTTTCAATTTAGGGATAAATGTCGGGTCTTTTGAACCCATCCACGAAATCTCATCAAAGAGAACTACACTGGGCTTTTTTGTCAGGCACTTTGCAAGCTGTGCAAAGGCATTACTCCAGTCTGTAAAAATTAAAGGGGGAAGATGAAACAAGGTTGCTAATTGGAGAGCAAAGGCATTACGTTGATCCTGTGCTGTTAATGCTTTGACCGGAGCTAGCCCACTAAAAGATAAAAACTTTTTATTTTTTCCGAATTCTTCGGCAAGTCGGCTTTTTCCTATTCTACGACGTCCTTTAATGACCACTAAACAGGCTCGACCTGACTTGGATAGATCTTCTAGCCTCTCTAATTCTTTATCTCTTCCCACAAATGGTTTCATGTTGTCTATGCTAAACAAGCAAGGATGTTTATGTCAATTTTTTTAATATGCTCAAAACAGACAAATGTCGATTTTGAGCATATTAAAAATTCTTAATTTTATACTAAGAATAGAGATAAAATTTTTTTTAACCTCAAAGCATTCAAAATCACAGAAACTGAGCTACAGGCCATCGCTGCGCTTGCAATCATTGGATTCAAAAGTAGACCAAAAAAAGGAAAGAGGATTCCAGCAGCAATAGGAATCCCTGCAAAATTATAGATAAAGGCAAAAAAAAGATTCTGTCTAATATTATGCATAGTGGCTTTACTTAAAGTAATGGCTTTTACAATGCCATTTAGATCACCTTTGACTAAAGTTATGCCAGCACTTTGTATAGCAACATCGGTTCCTGTTCCCATAGCAATTCCTACATCGGCTGTTGTAAGAGCCAAAGAATCGTTAATACCATCACCAGCCATAGCTACAATTTGCTTTTCATTTTTTAGCTTTTGAATTACAGAGCTTTTATCTTGTGGGCTAATGCCTGCATAAACCTCATCTATATGCAGTTTTTGTGCTACGGCTTTTGCAGTATGCTCAGTATCTCCGCTTAGCATGATGATTTTTATTCCGAGTCGATGTAAATCCTCTATTGCTTTTGGAGTCGATGGCTTAATAGGATCAGAAACAGCAATAAATCCTATAACTTGTCCCTCTACTGCTACAAAAATGGTGCTTTGTGCTTGCTGTTGTGCTTTTTTTGCTTGAAGCTCTAAACCTGCAATGTCAATAATACCTTTTTCTTTCTGTAAACTGAATTTGCCAACAAACACTTGCTTGCCTCCAACGATTCCTTTCACCCCTTCTCCTGTAATAGAGTTAAAGTTTTGTACTTTTGGTATAGTTATATTTTTTTCTTTAGCCCCTTGCACAATAGCTAGTGCAAGAGGATGCTCGCTATTTTGTTCTAAGGCAGCGGCTAAGCTTAAAAGCTCATTTTCTTGAACACTAGCAGATGTTATCATTTGAGTGATCTTAGGCTTTCCTTCGGTGAGTGTCCCGGTTTTATCTATCATTAATATAGTTAGTTTTTCTAAGAGCTCTAATGCTTCAGCATTTTTAATCAATACACCCATTTGAGCTCCTCTTCCTATTCCAACCATGATAGACATAGGAGTGGCTAGTCCTAGCGCGCAAGGACAAGCAATGATCAATACAGCAACCGCATTTACTAAGGCAAAAACAAAGCGCGGCTCAGGTCCAATAGAATCCCAAATGATAAATGTGATAACTGCAACTACAATTACAAAAGGAATAAAGTAACTAGAAACACGATCAGCAAGCCAGGGCGATTTAACTAAAAATTTTTGATAGCAGATTCAGGTAATATGGCATAGTAAATACCTCAAATTTAAGGAGGTTCTATGTCACGCCGCAAGCCAATTGATGCCAAAATTCTGGAAGCCAGTA
>JBAUFS010000120.1:0-22255 GCA_049679255.1 Candidatus Rhabdochlamydia sp. | reverse complement strand
AGCCCTTGGGCATTTGCTCCTCCTTTGGTATTTTTTTTGTCTTAAAAACACCATAGAAGTTGCAGCCATCTCTGACCACTTTAAATTTTAATCTATTTGTCGCACTTCTCTATTGAATGGGCCTTTTGTAAGCCAAGAAGCAGGATTATATCTAGATACAGCATTTGGTAGAATAGTCGGATCTCTTTTTAATCTATAAAAGCAAATATAGCTATTCTTCACAGCTTCTAACATCTCTTCTTTGCTAATGCAAGAAACCCTTCCATCGTTACATTTCATCCATTGATCTTGGACTTTCCGATATGCAATATAATGACCGCCATTTGGGGAGTCCCCTAAATGAACAATAAAGGAGCTTAGTTCATGGAGCCCAGCAGGAGAGCCTTTAACATTAAGCAATCTCGCATCTAACTCTTCAGGGATCTCAATAGGATTAGTAAACTTAGTAGATTTTTCTGGGTCTTCAAAATTAGGCATAAATCTTTCTAAGTTAATAAATAGATAATTAGGTAATTTACTAAACTTTAGATCCTCTTTTATAATAGATGCCTCAATACAATTATTGCCTTTCATAAACTTTCTTGTTTCTGAACCTTCAATAGATTCTTGAGAAAAATGAGATTGTAAGAGCTTGATTAAGGTAAGATCCTTTTGATTTGGATTAAATTTGATTTTAAGATCAAACTCGGTTTCTTTTTTTATCAGTATATTATCTTCATTTAAAGTTGAATAATCAGTGCGAGGTGGATTTTGAAGAGTTTTTTCAATTTTATGATGAACTATATGTTCGATTTCATTATGCATTAAAGATGTGCGTAATAATTTTTCTTTTCCAGTTTTTCTTTCATCCACAATCATTTTATTTAGCAAGTCTTCTGTTATAATCTTATTGTTTAAGATTTGTTCTAAATTAGAAGGAATTTTCAGAGGAAGATTTTGATTTTTAAAAGCCTTTCGATATTCTTGTAAAGAATCTATAATTTCTTCTCCCTTAACAATATATTCATACTTTGAAAAAAGTATCATGAAAATCTCATTTGCATCTTCTTGGACATCACATTTTGGACTGATTTCCTTATTTAAATAATGCATTGCAAGACGTAAATTGTTAGACACTTTTTCTGAAATAGGTTTTTGCTCTTCAATCGCTTGATCATAGTAGTCTAAAATAGAAAGCATCCGACTTCCGCATTCTTGATCTTCTGCTTTTATGCTTTTAGCATAGTAGCTAGCAACTGTAGTATAAATACTGAACAATGCTGGCTCATTTACTATCATTTGCAAACAAGAATTAAATCCACAATTATTCGATTTATTTTGAAAGCCTACTGGTTTACAGTTAATAGCTGGAATTTGTTCTAAGAAGCTATTAATCCTTTCTTTTAGAGCTATTCTAATCAGAGAAGTCTTATCTAGATTTTTTTCTTGAGAAAGTGAAGGGCTTAGATCAGATACATTACTTTGTTCTATGCTTTTTAGATTTTTTACTTTTTCAAGAATGTTAAAAATCTTAGAGCGTTGAAGTTCAGTAAAACTAAATGGAATCTTTCTTCTTTCTCCATTAGTATAAACTGTACAAGTAAAATTTGCATCTAGAGAGATAGAGGTTATTATTTTAATTTCTTTACAGGGTACTCTTATGTTCTTCTGAAGAAGCTGCTCAAGATCTCTTTTTCCGGATAGTTTTAAATATTTCTGAGTAATCTCTTCCTCAGCTAAGCCTGGTTTTTTGTGATAAACTGTAAGATGATATGACTTTCCATTTAAGTTGATAATAGGATTCAACTCATCTGTAGAATTAAAAGAAGAATGTGCTGTATAGAAAGAAGATTCTACAGAGCTCATAGAACGTATTGTAGTCATATTATTACATTTTATTTAGTTTATTATTACTATATTATACACTAAATCGAATAATAATTCAATTATACTTAAAAAAAATTATAATTAATATTAACTTGGTTTATTATTTCATAAATATTAAATAATAAGAGACTTACATTTAGAAAAGTTTATATTATCGACTCTGTTATGAACTTAGCTTTAATAAGGACTAACATTTCCTCTACTGTTTTTGGTATTGGGTAGCTAAAACTTTCTAAGCAAAGGCGAATTTTTTTAAGATCTTGTAAAGAAAACTCTGTGTTATCCTCTTTGTTCTTCCTATGCAGATCTTTCCAATATTCACCATAACAGGGATCTTGCTCTAAAGAGCTGCATATTCCTTCTTTTTTGGTTTCTTCTAACAAGGTTTTAGTAAACGAAGGATTTAGGGTTTGATTGAGATTTTCTTCAGAAAATAAGGGATCTAGAGCAATGAGTTTTGAGCTCTTATTCTGATTTTTTTTAATCTCTGCACAAAGATTAAATATTTTATTAAATAAATGATCTATCTCAGCTTTATATACGTTTGATTCTTCATTTGGACTAAGGATAGAAATAGTACTGGAAATTTCCCCTATTTGAATGGGGCTATTCGTATTATTTAGTGAAGTATTTAATACATCTGTAGAAGTCACATAACTAGTCATAATACCACTTATTTTAAATTATATCTATAAATTATAAAATAAATCGAATAATATTCCAACTATCAATAATTATATGAATTTCTTTTAAGTATTAAAAAATTATTAATTCTTTAAAAACTAAAAAATTGTCAAAAAATAAATAAGCGCTTACATTGCGTTTAAAGATACTCTTATCAAGGGATGCTATGAATTATCGTACAAAGCTCTATTTTGCCTTTGTAATCACTTCCATAGCTTGCTTAATTTTTGGCTTTGGTATTCTTTTAATAGAGCTTGAATACAGTGCATTTTCCAGAGAGCAAAATAAAGCTCTAATGGTTGCAACAACCACTGCTGCATTAGTAGATGTAAATCAAATCAAAGCCCTTATTGCAAATCCCGCTCAAAATAACCCTGCCTATGACCATTTCCGTTTGCAATTAAGGAGGGTTCGAGATGCTAATCGAGGAGATATTGTCTATATTAAGTATCTCTATCTAATCACAGCCAATCCTAAAGACCCTCATTCTGCCTTTTTTTTGGCAGATGCAGAAGAGGATCCTGCATTCCAAGCCGTTATTAAACAACCTTTTCATACAGAACATAAAAGCTCTTTATTTCATTTTTCCAAACACCATGTAAAAAAAACGATTATCCGAGAAGATGAGGGGGGCTGGATCACGGCTTTTGCTCCTATAATTGACAAGGAAGGCAATTATATCGCATCTATAGGAGCAAACATTCCTTCCCAGTTTCTTTTCAAAGACCTGATGCGTTTTGTTCCCTATATATGCATGAGTTTTATACTAGCTGTTATTCTAGCTCTTGTCATAGCAACATTTTTTGCAAAACGAGTTACTTTGGCCTTAGATAATCTTATTGGATGTGTTAAACAAATTGAAAAAGGCAATCTTGCTTGCAAAGCGTGCTTAGAAACACATGATGAATTTGAAGAGCTTGGGGATGCTATCAATCAAATGACAAAAGGCCTGCAAGAAAGAGAGCGCTTGAAGCTAAACTTTTCTAGGTATGTCTCAGACCATGTCCTGCAAAAGATTTTATCCTCTGCCAAACCCACCAAGTTAGAGGGAGAAAGAAGGAAAATCACTGTACTTTTCTCTGATATTCGTCAATTCACCCACCTGTCTGAAAGTCTGCCACCTGAGCAGGTTGTAGCTTTGCTCAATGAGTACTTTAAGGTTATGTTGGATATTATTTTTGAACATAAAGGCACTTTGGATAAATTTATTGGAGATGGCTTAATGGTGGAATTTGGAGCTCCTTTAGACGATGAAATCCAGGAAAAGAATGCTGTTACAACAGCAATTGCCATGCAAAAAGCGCTCGAAAAACTCAATACAACATGGAAACAGCCAAATATTCAAGTAGGGGTCGGCATCCATACAGGATTTGCTATTGTAGGTAATGTAGGCTCTGAAAAGCGGATGGATTATACAGCCATTGGGGATACCGTAAATATTGCTTCTAGACTAGAGCAAATGACAAAATCCACCCACAGAAGCATTTTAATCAGTGAAGATACCTACCAAGCTATAAAAGAAGAGTTTTCTGCTGAAAGCCTAGGTCCTATTACCTTGCCTGGTAGACAAGAACCTATTAGAGTTTATGCAATAGAAACAAACTAGAGTCTTATGCGAAAAATATGTTATGGTATAGCTCTTGTTCTGGTTATTTCTTTGCTTTTTTTACCCACTTTCTTATCTACAAAGTTAGGAACCGAGCTACTCGTTTCTTCTTTAGGAAAAAAAATCCAATTAACTAAGCTTCACCTAAGCTGGTTTGGCAGACAAAAAATCCTACAACTTGAAATAAATAAACAGAATCAGCCCTGGTTTAGCAGTTCTGAAATTACCATAGATAGCTCACTTATTTCTATTTTATTATCCCATAAAATTAAAAAGCTAGAAGTTATAGAGCCTAAGTTATTTTGGGAAGAAAAGCCGCATATTTCCTCTGCTTCTCTTGAGAGTCACACAAAACCAAAGCGCTTTTCTTTTAATATCTACTCTGTTCAAGCTCTGCAAGTAATAAATGGCTCTTTTACGGTTATTCCCTTAGATTACCCTGTTATGCAATTCGATCATATTGACCTTAAATGGACTAGGCAGCAAGATTTAGGTAATCTAGTTCTTCAAGCTACTAGCCTACAAAATCAAAGCAAAGGCTCTATTCACCTGCAAGGCAGTTTTTTTGTTTCTAAAAAAACATACCCCTTACCTTTAACCCTTACAACAACTTGCACAAATCTATCTACTGAGCTTTTGAGCCTTTTTACTCAAAATTCCTCCATAAGATCTTTAATAGGCAATGTATTTGATCTTAGATTAGATGTAAAAGAACAGCTTTATACTTTTTATCTATCAAGTCCTTTAGTAAAAACACAAGGCTCGGCTTATTGGGACAAAAAGAAAGAGCAATTGACAGCTACTTCTATTCCTTTATCTTTCACTCTTACACAAGATAATTATACTTTTATTAGATCTTTAATGAAGCTACCTGCATTAACTCTTGCAGAACCGAGTGTATTTCACGGTATGATCCATCAATTATCTCTAAATACAAAAAGTAAGGGATTTTTTCCTACACTTAATAAATCTTCTCTAGTTTTTCATGCTGAGCTGACAAGTGAAAAACTACTCTTAGCTTCTTTATCTGAAGCTTCCCATATCTCCTCCTTAGAGATCCAGGCAAAGGTTTCAGAACAACTGATTTCTTGTAAAATACAAGCTGCTATTTCTGCTAAAAAACAAGGCTCATTTTTTTCAGATATATCTTGGATAAAACAAACAGAGGCTCTAGATGTAGAGATAAAAGCTTTAGAACTGCCCACCTATTTACTCGAGGGTGTATTCCCTCAAATACCTTTACAAAGGCTATGTGGTCCTAGCATGGACCTTACTTTACATACAAAACTACTTGCTAGAAGTGGACCTGTATCGATTGAAATGCTCTCCCCCTATTCTTCTTTTTCTTTAGAAGGGCAACTACAAAAAGAAACGATCACATTAGACAAACCTTTCTATTCTCAGCTGAACAAAGACGCGGGAACTTATGCATTACAACAAATTTTTCCTAATTTACAACCCAAAAATCCTATTTCCATCAAGATTGCAGCTGGAGAAACCCTCTCTTTTTCCTATCCATTTCATTCTAAACAATGGGTCATCCCCACATTAGAAGTAGAAATGGGAAAGGCGCTTTGTTATAAGCAAAGTTTTGCTTCCTCTCTATTCAATTTATTAAAAATACATCAGTTTGACGCAACTGTTACATTCAATCTTTGGATAGCACCCATTATCCTGCACATAGATAAATCTTTGATTACAGTGGAAAGAGTAGAGCTGCTATTAGCAGATCTATACGAAATAGCCCTTTGGGGAAAAGTAAAAGATGACTTGCTTAAAATGAAAGTTGGCCTACCAGCTTCTACCTTAAACAAAGCCTTTCAAATCTCCCATCTTCCCCATAATTATGTCTTAGCTCTTACATTAGAAGGTAGTTTAGAAAATCCAGAAATCAACCTTAAGAAAGCGGCTGCTAAAATTGCAGCGTTATTTATTTGCCAACAAAACAAAAATCCATTGAATATCCTGCTTCCTAAATGTAAATCTCTGCAAAAAACTCCCATTCCTCCAGCCAAACATCCCTTTCCTTGGGAGCAGAGAGCCGCATTTGTAAAAGATAAAAATACCAAAAGGTTTAAACAGGATGATAAGCCATTAGAGCAGCTATTAAAAGTGATGCGTTAATGAAAACATCTTTTGATCAACTTTTTAAGCCACTAGTAGTATCGCACTTATGCAGGCTGCAAATCCAAAACCAGCTAAAAAAACTCCTGCAGAGAGATTGATCCAGCTCATTATCTTCCGAGTGGCATTTTTTTTGTATCCAGCAAAGCACAAGCAAATAATAGCCCAAGAAAAAATAGAACCAAGCAAGATTCCTAAAATGATTGAGAACTGTTCCAAAAGAGAGGTTACTCTATAAAGTCCTAGACCTGTAAAGATAGCTAAGAAGGCTAGTATTACAGGTGGATTTATCAATGTCAAAAATACAATAGAGAAAAAATCGGAGACAAAGTTCTTTTTAGAAATAGCTTTGTTTGAGGGCACAGAACTTTTAGAAAAAAAGATTTTTACTCCAAACCCAATCAATATTAAGCCGCCAATTAACCGAAACCAAAATTCGTATTTGATGATAAAGGTTGACTAAGGCCTAAAATAAAGCCAAACAAGGCTCCTAATTGAAGAATTTTACGCAAACACAAAATCCCAATAGGTCCCACTGGAAGAGTAATTAAAAAGCCAAGAAGTATACTTTTCAAGACAAGTGGGATCATGAGCTTTAATCTAACTATAACCCTGGCGTATATGAATTCATTAAATAAATGACCAAAAAGAAACCTATAAAAAAGATGAACAGTGCAAGCAGAGCATTAAGCCAAGTCGAAGATTGATAGATGTCATTATTAATCTGTCTCTCTGTCTTTTTAAACTTAAAAAACACAAAGACGCAAAGTATAGCTCCAACACTCACCAAAGATATACCGAATAGGGAAGAATATCCTTGCAGGGTTGAATGTGAAGGGCTTGATTCTCCTAAAAAAGATGCTATTTGTTGCATGAAATAGGAAAACTTCCCAACAACAAATCCAAACGCTATTATTCCAAGGTTGGTTCTAATCCATGCCAAGAAAGTTCTTTCATTGGCCAAATGATCCGCACGATTAAAACTTTTCATAGGTTTTTCAGTGGATTTTTCTATCATACTCTCTTTATAAAGAACTGCTCTGTTTGCTGCAAGTAAGAGAATTGAGAGTAACAAACAAGGCTTATATTAAGCCTTGTTATGTGTGCTCATTTGATTGGAATTCTTAAGCGATTGTAACTTCTTTACAGAGATATACATCTTGGATTGCATGAAGAATTTGAACGCCTTCTTTAAGAGGTCGTTGAAAGGCTTTACGCCCAGAAATTAAACCCATGCCACCAGCTCTTTTATTAATAACAGCGGTTTCTACAGCTTGACTTAAATCGTTTGCTCCTTCTGAAGGCCCACCTGAATTGATTAAACCCACTCGGCCCATATAGCCATTTGCTACTTGGTAACGGCATAGATCAATCATGTGATCAGAACATAGCTCTGTATACATTTTTTCAGTTTGTTTACCAAACTTTAGTGCTTTAAAACCACCATTGTTTACAGGTAACTTCTGTTTCACAATATCTGCTCCAATTGTAGCGCCTAAATGATTTGCCTGACCGGTTAAATCAGCTGCTTCATGAAAATCTTTATCAGCGGTTTTAAAAGCAGGATTACGCAAATAGCACCACAAGACAGTTGCCATCCCTAAATCATGTGCTAGTGCAAAAGCTTGAGACACCTCTTGTATTTGTATGCGGCATTCTGGTGAACCAAAATAAATCGTTGCACCGACAGCAACGCAGCCCATATCATAGGCTTGTTCCACATTTGCAAACATGGTTTGTTCAAATTTGTTAGGATAGCTTAATAGCTCATTATGGTTTAGTTTTAGCATAAATGGGATTTTGTGCGCATAACGACGCGCAACCATGCCTAGCACCCCTAAAGTAGAAGCAACAGCGTTACATCCCCCTTCAATAGCTAACTTGACAATATTTTCAGGATCAAAGTAGTCGGGATTTGCAGCAAAAGAAGCTCCTGCTGTATGTTCTATTCCTTGATCTACCGGTAAAATCGAGAGATAGCCGGTTCCTCCTAGGCGTCCTGTTTGAAACATAGTACTTAAACTATTTAATACACGATTATTGCGATCAGACTGGGAAAAAATACGATCTACAAAGTCAGAGCCTGGTAAATGCAATCGCTCTTTAGGAATTTTACAAGTGTGATCAAGCAAATCTTTAGCTTTTTTACCTAATAGCTTTTCAATATTAGCAAGCGACATAGAAGGACCTCTAGATTAAAATTTATCTTAAAAAAAGACAACTATATAGATAAAAACAGCTTTTTTAAAGGATTTTAACATCTAAAAGAGAAAAATCTGCAAATTCTTAACTTTTATTGTTATAAAAAAAATTTATTTTTGCAGAATTTGCTCAATTTCCTCTAAGCTTTTACCTTTTGTTTCAGGCACGTATCTAAGGACAAACCAAAAAGCTATCACACTAATTACGCCATAAAGAAAAAAAGATCCTCCAATTCCAATGGAAACCAGTAAATTAGGGAATGTCAATGAAACAAAATAATTACAGAGCCAGTTTATAAATGTAGCAAGAGTCATTGCTTTGCCGCGTACCTTTAATGGATAAATCTCTGAGAGTAATACCCAGGTGATTGGACCTAAGCCAATAGCAAAAAAGGCAACGTAACACATTAAACTAATGACAGCCATTTCATCAATTAATGAAGAGCGTAAAAAGGAAGTAATGGCAAGAGAGAACAAACTAATCACCATTCCTGCAATCCCTATCAAAAGCAATCTTCTTCTTCCTATACGATCTAATAGCCAAACAGACACAAGTGTTGCTAATACATTAACCATGCCAATGGATAAGGTAGCAAATGTAGCACTAATAGCGGATGTATACCCCGCTCCTTGAAAAATACGAGGTGCATAGTAAATAACTGTATTAATCCCTGTAATTTGTTGAAAGGCGCTAATGAAAAGCCCGACGAACAAAATGGTGCGTAATTTAGAGGAGAATAAAAGCCTCCAAGCTCTTTTATCTTTTGAGCTAGCTGAATGCTTCATTTCATCAACATGACCCTCCCAGTCTCGATCTAAACGCAATCTCTCTAAAACGATAATAGCAAGACGAGACTTACCATTTTTAAAAAGCCAAGCAGGAGATTCCGGTGTAAAAAAAAGAGCAAGGAGTTGAATAGCAGCAGGAAGACTGCCAATAATAAACATTTCTTGCCAATCTGCTTTTTTTGCATAAATGTAATTAATGAAATACGCTCCTAGAATCCCAAGCGTAATGGCTAATTGATAAGCAGAAACAATCCTTCCTCTATGGTTAGGAGGTGCAATTTCAGCAAGATATAGGGGCGCTGTTACAGAAATAATCCCAACAGCTATCCCGCTAACCACGCGCCCAAATAGCAAGATAAAATAAGAATGCGATTCTGCTGTAATCCAAGAACCTAAAATAAATAAAACAGCTGTCAGCATAATGGTCCATTTACGCCCTAAACGATCAGCTAAATACCCTCCCATTAAAGCCCCTACAAGAGCTCCTAATAAAATGATGCTAACCAATACTCCTTGTTCCGCAACAGATAGATTAAAAATCGGAGAGATAAAAATTAAAGCTCCTGAAATAATTGCTGTATGATATCCAAATAATAAGCCTCCTAAACAAGCTATTGTCACAACAAAGATCATATATCTGCTTAAACGCTGCTTATGAGCCATACCCTGCCTCTGTTTTCTGTAATGTCTTTTTCATAAGTCGATGTGGAATACCAATTTTTTCAACAATAGGACCCTCTGGTTGATAGCCCATTTGCTGATAAAAACCTTCCACTTCTTTATAGGCATAGAGATACACATAATAGATGCCTTTTTTCTCTAATCCTTTTTCTAATGTGCAAAGTAATCTGCGGCCAAATCCCCTACCTCGATACTCTTCACTCATGACCATTTGATACATGCGTCCCATGATTTCACTCTCTGGAGAAAAAGAAACCGAACCCACTACTTTTTTGCTATCTAAAGCAATTAGATGCAAACTGCTTATCTCCTCTGATATTTCCTCTGTTTCTGGAGCTAAACCAAGTGGCTTATGCAACATTTCCCAACGTAGCATCTTTGCTGAACCATATTCTATATTGTTAATAGTAATCCATTTGAATTTCATAAGACACACACTCCTTTTATAGATAAAGAGTTCTCTTTTTGCACCATACAATAAAGTAGTATTTTTATAAAAAGATCGTATGTCAACAAATTCTTAGAAAAAAACTCTTTAAATAATCCCCTTCTGGATGAAATAAAGAAATAGGATGATCTGGTGTTTGAATGTGTTTGGAAAGAATAGATACAGACCGTTTCACATCAGCAGCTACTTGAAAAAGCAGCTGACGAAATAAAGCCTCATTGATGAAATAAGAACAAGAACTACTCAGCAATAAGGAATCATAAGGCATTTTAGCCAAGCTTAGGCGATTGATTTCTTTATATCCATAACAAGCGTTATTCAAGTCTTGTCTTCTCTTTGCAAAAGCAGGAGGATCTAAAATCACTAAATCAAAAGGCAACTCCTTTTGTCTTAAATACTCAAATACATCTGTTTGAATAATGGTATGCGCTTCTATCGGAAATTTATTCAATAAAGTGTTTTTGCGGGCTAATTCACAGGCTTTTTTACTTATATCTATACTAGTTACATGCTTAGCACCAGCCGCTAGAGCAAATAAAGAGAATCCTCCGGTATAAGAAAAGCAATTCAGTACCCTTTTACCTTTAGCGTGACGAAAAATCAGCTGGCGCATTTCTCTTTGGTCTAAAAATAACCCCGTTTTTTGTCCCTCTTCAGGAGTAACACACATAGACAAACCATTTTCTTTTACAATCAGCTCTTGAGGAACTTCCCCAAATAAAACGGCTTTCTTCTTTTCTAAACCCTCTTGCAAACGAGCTGAAGAAACAGATTTCTCTAAGACTCCTTTAAGGGGAAACTTTTTTAGTAATAAAGAGAGAATTTTTTCTTTTAAACGCTGCATACCCCATGTATTGATTTGCATAACAGCTATAGTACCGTAGATGTCAATGATAAGACCTGGGAGCTCGTCTGCTTCAGCATTTACCAAACGAAAACAATTAGTGGCTTTTTGGCAAAATAGTTTTTTCCGCAACGCAACAGCCCGATCTAAGTGCTTATTAAGCATAGCATCCTCCAAATCACAATCAAAGGTTAACACCCTTGCTGCAAGAGAATTATCTTTATGAAAGTACGCTTGTGCTAAATATTGTCCAGAAGAGCTATAAACCTCTAAAATCTCTCCTTGCTCAAACTCTGGCAAAGAATCAATAGCTCCAGAAAAAATCCAAGGGTGTCGATTTAAAAGGGGTTTTTCTCGACCTGGTTTTAAGATAGCTCTTTTTTTCATAAAACCATATTAAGCGAAGTTTTTTTCTCTAAAGATCGAATGGCTTTTCCAATTAAATCATACTCAGCGACATCTGTTATTTCCACTTCATAGAGCTCAGGTATGTTTTTTACTTTGCGAGCATCATTGATAATTACCATACCATCAATTTCCGGTGCTTGCCCAGAAAACCTTCCACATAGAAGGTAGGGCGAATCTGGATGAGAGCCTTCTATAATAACAGGCATTTTTTGTCCTATATATCTTTTGTTTCTTTGGGCAATAAGCTGCATTTGCACTTTTGCTACTCTATCAAAGCGAGCCTGTTTTACTTCTTCTGATATATGATCTGGCAGCTTTGCAGAAGCGGATTGTTCTTCACAGGAATACTTAAAAATCCCGATATGGTCGATGGGATGTTTTTGGATAAACTCAATAAGCTCATCTACATCTTCTTCTGTTTCTGAAGGAAACCCAACCATTAAGCTTGTGCGAATGACCACATTTGGAAGATGTTTGCGTAACTTTTCTATTGTTTCAATAATCTGCTGCTTAGAGGTTTTTCGTTTCATAGCTTTTAAGATCCGATTACTAATATGCTGAATGGGCATATCTAAATAAGGGCAGATCCTTTTATCAGCTTTCATTAAAGCAATTAATCCATCTGTAATCTCATCAGGATAAAGGTATAGCAACCTTAGCCAAAAGGATCCCTTTTCAGATAAAAGAAGAGAGATCACACTCTCTAGCCCTTGTTTATCGACTAGGTCTTTTCCGTAGTCTCCTAGATCCTGAGCGATTAAAATCACTTCCTTTACCCCTTGAGAAATCAAAGCATGAAACTCTTTAAGAATTTGAGGCATAGGTTTACTACGTAAGCGACCTTTAATCTTAGGGATAATGCAAAAAGCGCATTGTTTGGCACATCCTTCTGCTATTTTCAAATAAGCATAATGCTTTGTAGATAGCTGCCTTGGTATCTCGCCCCATTCTAAATAGCTACGGGCATTAGATATCGCTTCTCCGGGACTATCAGCTGTAATGGCTTCTAAAATTTTTTCCACATCCCCAGAGCCTAAAAAGTAATGAATATGAGGAAATTGCTCTTTGAGTTGATCTTTATGTTTTTGCACCATGCAACCTGCTACAATCACCTTTGCCTCTGTTTTTTTCTCTTGAAAAAAGTTATTTACCGAGTCAATAGACTCTTGTCTAGCAGAGGCTAAAAACCCACAAGTATTAACCACTAGAAAATCCGCTTGATCGAGCTGATCTGTGATCTGATAACCAGCCTTGAGCACCATTCCTAACATAACCTCTGTATCCACTAGGTTGCGAGCACATCCAAGGCTTGTAAAATGAATTTTATTTTTTAATGTTTTTAGCTGAGAAGGATATTTCATGATTTTGCCTTAAGTAACTTTAAGAATTATCAATAAAGGCAGAATTTCCTACCAGCTCTTATTATTAAAAAATTATTTTACCAAAATAGACTATATTAAGATTAGATTAATATTAAATGTCAACTAAATAAACTATTACAATTAATTATGTTTTAATTTATAATTAATATCGATTGAATAACAAACAATATAAAAAGGAAATAAATATGGAAACTTTAATACAATCAATGGTTATACCCTCTGCTCCTCCCCCATCATATGATGAGGCGATGGATCAATCAACTGCTCCTTCCAGATCACTTGAACAAGCTCTTATAGAGCTTGGGCAAACATCTGAAAATGAGCATATTAAAAGGATTGCTCAAAATCATATAACACCTAAACAACCTAATCTAGATCTAGCAACAAAGGTCAAAAACTTTTTCACTGAAAAGTGGAATGCAACTAAAGCATTCCCTCAAGCAGGTGCAAATAAGGTTAAAAATATCTTTAACTCTATTTATAACCACCCAACCATTCCTTACATCGGGGCTGGTCTATTAGGTACAGCTACAGGCTTATTAATGGGATTATCTATCCCTGCAGGGTTTATGCTAGGTGTTGCTGTAAAATTAGGAAGTATAGGCTTAGATAAAGGGTTAGATGCTGTCAATAGTGCGACTAATCGGGCATTTAACTGGATTAAAGATTCTAAATCACAAGCGGAAGACATCTCACAATCTTCTTTTTACCAAACGATTAGAATTGTTCCCATTGCTGCTTTAAGCTTCTCTTTAGGGTTAAATTCTTATCATCTTGCTTTAGCCGCTAGAATAATTGCTGCTGTTGCTGTGGTTATTGGAGCGGGGGCTTTTGCATTAGGAACCACCCTACATGCACAGTAGAGCCTAAATTTAATTGAGATTTTTTTTGAAAAATCGCTGTATTTAATCTTTGATTGTCCTACTATAAGCTGATCTTTTTTAAGAATATAGGTCGGCTTTTTTTTATTCAAAAAATTTTTTTAAAATGAGTAATAAAAGCTGTTACTCTTTAGAAACATTATTACTTTAATCAAGGAGAAATTATATGGCAGCAGCCTTAGCATTTTTAAATCAGCCGTTTGTAACACCTTTTAAGAAACAAACTAATGTACAGAATTATCTGATTGGTCAAACCGCTTTTAGTACAGCACTTGGGTGTTTTATTTCTCATCTTCTTTTACCTCAAGCAGCATTAGTAGGCTTAACGCTGGGCTTAGCTACTGAAGGGTCCCGTTATGCAACAGATAAGATCACAACAAAACTAACTGAAAAAGTCCCAAGCCTCGTAAATTACCAAACAGTTTTAAAGACGGCTTTAGTTGCTAGCTCGTTTTTTATGACTAAAATAGCGGTTAATCTAATTTTCCCAAACTCTTTAGGTCTTCTTGCAGCTAGCTCTTTAATGACCGCTACCTATTTAGTAGCAGAGCCGATATCTAGAAGGGTTTATGAAGCATGTACTACAAATAGAACAATTAAAGAGTGTTTTTACCTCGATGTTCCTAAAAGAAATAGTGATGGCTCTTCTGTGTTAGATAATGACGTGATTGTTATGGATCAAGAAAATCTTGTAGGTGATCTCAGGAAGCAATATCCAACTGCAATGCAAAAAATAACCGATCTATGGAACCGCTTCTTTGGACCTAGTGAACATCGTTTAGGCAGTAATGGTACTTAACAACTCTTAGTTACTTGTCTCTTAAAAGCTCATCTTGTTATAATAAGGTGAGCTTTGTTTTTTATTAAATTCTTAATATAAGCTCTTTTTACATTATCTAGTTTGTTGTTTTTTTTACTATTATAAATTAGGAGTTTTTATGCTGTCTTTTGACATGACTGTGAAAACACCTGATAATCAAGAAAAATCTCTTAGAAGATATATAACAGAGCAAGCAGCTGTCGGATTCGTAATAGCAAGACTCTTTTATTGTCTGTGTCCTTTATCAGGAGTTCTTTTAGGAGTTGCTACTGCTGGTTCACATGTGATTAGAGACAACGAAATCTTAGAAAGATTTCCGGATCCTTTCAAAAGTCATCTATTAAAAATCAATAGTACCATACATAAAACAGCGTTGTTAGCTGCTTCTTTTTTTGCTTCTATATTATGCGTAAGTTTACTCACAGCCCCTCCTCTTCCCTTTTTCAAAGCAGCAATTGTGATGGGATATGTTCATAATATGGGAGAAAAGACTGCGGATAAGATGTGTGAGCTTGGAAAAGATGCATGGTCAAAAATAAAATTTACCTAAAAAATAAAGGAGTCTTTGCCAAAAAACCTCATTTGATTATTCTAATCTAGAATTAAAACTCTGCAAGAAGGATGTTAGCTTTCATTATTTATCCCTTATTGAAAAAAACATCTACTTTATTGAGCTCTCTTTTAGCTGTAATTACAGTGACATTTTTTTTAATGCATTCTATTCCGGGTAGTCCTTTTGCCGATGATAAGTTGGATGCTGAAATTTCAAAAGCCCTTTCAGCTCACTATGGCCTAGATCAACCCCTATGGTTGCAATATGTAAAGTACTTAAAAAATATCTGTGTACTTGATCTAGGACCTTCTCTTCACTATCAAGGAAGAGCGGTAAAAGATGTCATTATCAATGGATTTCCCACATCTTTTGTACTCGGCTTAGAAGCCATGACACTCGCTATTTTATCTGGGATAGGATTAGGCATGATTTCTGCGGCAAATCACCTTAAATGGCAAGATTGTGTAAGCATGCTCTTTGCTACTCTTTGTATGTCTTTACCTAGTTTTATTTTGGCAACTCTTTTACAGTTCGTTTTTGCTATGAAGCTTGATTTATTGCCAGTAGCTCGTTGGGGTAGTTTTGCACAAAGTATTATGCCGGCTCTATCTCTTGCTGCTTTGCCAACAGCTTTTATAGCCAGGCTTACTAGAGTGAATTTAATTGAAGCCATGCAACAAGACTATATCTTAACCGCTCGAGCAAAGGGTTTAAGTCAAATGCAGATCGTATATAAACACGCATTGCGTAATGCCATTTTCCCTGTTCTTTCTTATCTAGCACCTCTTTCAGCAAATATCTTTATCGGAAGTTTTGCCATTGAGAGAATTTTTGCTATTCCTGGTTTAGGACACTCTTTTGTGCAAAGCATTATTAATCGCGACTACTCGATGATCATGGGGCTGACCATTTTCTATAGCTGTATCCTGTTGTTAGCTGTTTGGTTAATTGATACAATCTACATATTCTTAGACCCTAGGTTAAAAGATAGATGAATACAGAAGAATTATTTACCCCTTTAACTTGCCTAGAAAGAGCTGCGTTACTTGATGAAAAAGCAGAAATGCCAAGCATTTCCCCTTTACGCCTAGCTTGGGGTCAACTTGTTAAAAAAAAATCTGCTTTATTAGGCCTATCTCTTTTAATTTTACTCATGATCATGGCTATTATTGGTCCCTATCTTTCTCCTTACAAATACTACGAGATTAATCTTCCGCTTAGAAATCAACCTCCTTGTCGCAATTATTGGTTTGGAACAGATGATCTTGGAAGAGATCTCTTCACTAGATGTTGGTGGGGAGCGAGGATTTCTTTTTTTGTAGGCATTTCTGCTTCTACCATCGATTTAATCATAGGTGTGCTCTATGGAGTGTGCGCTGGATTTTTGGGTAAAAAAATAGAAATGCGTATGATGCGTATGTTAGATATCTTTTATTCTATCCCCTACTTACTATTTATCATTTTGCTAATTACGGTCATTGGCTCAGGGGTGTTTACCATTATTCTTTCTTTGGCCTTAATCGGTTGGGTAAATATGGCTCGTATTGTACGCAGCCAAATACTGCAGATTAAACAACAAGGATATGTTCAAGCAGCTTTTGCTTTAGGTGCTACCCGCTGGCATATTATGCGTAAGCATTTAATTCCTAATGCGGTGGGCTCCATTATGGTGACTTTGACCCTCACAGTTCCTTGGGCTATTTTTGTGGAAGCTTTCTTAAGTTTTCTTGGATTAGGAGTGCAAGCTCCTACCGCCAGTTTAGGGATGATGATCCATGACAGTTTATACGCCATTCGCTATTACCCTTGGCGTTTAATTGTTCCAGCTTCTTGCATTAGCCTAAGTCTATTAAGTTTAAACTTATTAGCAGAGGGCTTAAGGGAAATTCTCAATCCAAGACACATGCAATGAAACAACCTTTGCTTTCTGTTAAAAACTTAAGTGTCCAATTTTTCGACAAAGATAAGTGTATACATGCAGTTCGCGATGTTTCTTTTACACTAGCTACAAACCAAATCCTAGCAGTTGTAGGAGAATCAGGCTGTGGAAAAACAACATTAGCAAAAGCAATCATTGCTTTACTTCCTCCAGAAAAAATCGCCATTAAGGGACAAATTTACTACCAGGACCAACCTCTTCTTCCCTTTGTAGAAGAAAAAATGCAAGCGATTAGAGGTAGGCGTATTGCTATGATTTTCCAAGATCCTATGACTTCATTAAATCCGACCATTCCTATCGGTAAACAGCTTGAAGAAGGCTATCGACTTCATTTCCCCAAGGCCCCTTTACAAGAGGTTGAAGCCCAAGCTCTAAATCTATTAGAAGAAGTAGGTATTAACGACCCTAAGCAGTGCCTATCTAGTTATCCTCATATGCTAAGCGGAGGCATGCGTCAAAGAGTACTCATTGCCATTGCACTGATATGCGCTCCTCAGCTTTTAATTGCTGATGAGCCAACAACTGCTTTAGACCTAACCATTCAAGCACAAATTCTCGAGCTGCTTAAGAAAATACAAGTAAAAAGAGAGATGAGCATTTTGTGGATCACCCATGATTTATCTATAGTTTCTCAATTTTGTGATCATGTAATGGTAATGTATGCAGGACAGGTGATAGAAAGCAGCAGTGCAAAAAAGCTCTTTTCTTCTCCCCTACATCCCTATACACAAAAACTACTGCAAATATTACCCCAATCCCGTTTAACCCCTTTTGAGCCTATTGCTGGTTTTCCTCCTGATTTAAGTACTGTATCCCCTGGCTGTAGCTTTTGTGCAAGATGTGATCAATCCATGCGTATTTGTCTTTCCCAAACACCTGCTTTACAAGAAATCAAACAAGATCAATTATGCGCTTGTTTTCAATACGACCCGAGAAGAAAATCATGAGTACACCCCTTATACAAGCTGAGGCTTTATCCAAACGATTTCGGTTAAAAAAAGGTTATACCCAAGCATTCTTAGATCTTTCTTTTTCCATCTTGCCTCAAGAGACCCTTGGATTAATTGGAGAAAGCGGATCGGGTAAATCCGCCTTAGGAAAATGTTTATTGCGCTTAGAAGAGCCCTCTTCTGGAGGAGTGTATTTTGAAAATCAAGATCTATTAAAATTTTCTAAAAAACAACTCTTTGAGTTTAGACGCAAAGCACAAATTATCCTACAAGACCCTTATGCTTCTTTAAATCCAAAAATGACAGCAGCTGAAGCTATCATGGAGCCTCTGCAAATTCATTGTAAATACACTAAAGAGGTTAGTAGGCAGCTAGCTTATGAAGCATTTATCCGTGTAGGATTACATGCCAGCTCTTTTAATTGCTTCCCTCATGAATTTTCAGGAGGTCAAAGACAAAGAATTGCTATTGCACGAGCTTTGATATTAAACCCTGCTTTTATTGTATGCGATGAACCTATTTCAGCTTTAGATATATCAACTCAAGCACAAATCATTACTCTCTTAAAAAAATTGCAGGAAGAATTGTCTATCAGTTATCTGTTTATTGCTCATAATCTCCATATGGTAAGGCATATCTCTCATCGGGTAGCTGTTATGTATTTAGGAAATTTTGTAGAACTTGCGCCTACAGAGGATTTGTACCAAAATCCTCTGCATCCCTATACCCAGGCTTTATTTGCTACTATGCCAGGATCTTCTTTTCAAAAAGCTAAACCCACTCTTGGTCCTATTTCTTCTTTGGGCTGTCCTTTTGCAGCTCGCTGTCCCTATGCTACAAAAATTTGTGCCCAAGAAAAACCCGGCTGGAAAGAGAAACATTCAGGACATTTCGTCGCGTGCCACTTGCACTAATGACTCCGTCGTGCACACCCAAACACGACAAGGTGCCAGGCGCAACACCTTTCCAATAATAGTCCCTAATCCCACTTCATCAAAAGGCTGCCCAGCACCAATTACAATTAAGTCGTGTTTTCCTTTCCTTGCCGCCTCTAAAATAGCATCTGGAATAGATCTAGAAGAAACAACCATCAGTTCAATATCCATATTGCGATCTCGTGCAATGGCTTCTGCTCTTTTTAATACAGCCTCAGCCATGGCCAAGCGTCTGGGAACCATCATGTCTAAAGGAAGGGAGGAGGCAATTTCAATCACTTGCAGTGCTGTAATCCCAGCTCCGTATAGTTTAGCTAAATCACAGGCTACTTGAACGGTTTCTGTCTGGATTCCCCCTCTTGTAGCCACTAAAATCTGCTTAATTTCTAAAGGTTTATATGAGGGAACCAAAACTTCTTCAATTACTAACTGGCCAGCGGGTTTTAATTTACGTTTTTTACGATAATAAAAGTACATCGCAATCCCTAACACCATCCAGACAGACCCTAAATATCTTCCTTCAGGTTTTGTAAATACGATTAAACACCACACACCCAAAGTAGATAATGCTCCTATAACAGATGGAATGGGGATCGAATAACCTTTAATGCGTAGGTTAAAGGGAACTCGAAAAGAACGCTGTGCATCTGGTTTTTTGATCCTTAAAACGATTAAAGAAAGATGGGTGAAAAAAAAAGCGATCATGGCTCCAAAATTGTATAGATCAGCAAGAAAATCCATTTTTCCTCTGCTAGAAAAAACAACAACACAAGCTAAAGCACTAAAAAAAATCAGAGGAATAATCGGTGTGCGTAATCGAGGATGGATGCGATTAAACAAACGAGGTAATTGATAATGCTGACTTAAATTAAAAGAAAGACGAGAAGCTCCTAGTAAATTAGCGTTTGCAGCTCCTATTAAAACAGCCGCTGCTAATCCTGCTATAATAGGAGCAAAAAACCAATGACCAAAAGGCAGAGCATTTACAATGGCAGCAAAGGGATTGGAAAGATACGTTGTTCCCAATTCTCTAGGAGGAACAGCGGAAAAAGTCACTAGTAAAATACCTGCATACACTATGATTAATACAACCATAGCAAGTAAAATAGCACGAGGAACCGTTTTGGCTGGCCTTTCTGCTTCTGCAGCAAGTTGTGCAATAGATTCAATTCCTGTAAAAGCAACCATAGCCATAGCTGTTCCTTTCCAAAAATTAGGCCATGAAGCAGACCAGTCTACAAAAGGAATACCAATCTGTAATTGCTCAGTGAATCGAGTGAAATCTAAAATGGTATCCAAACCAACCGCAATAATGGCTAATTGCACAAGAATGGTAAGGCTTGATAAAATGAGACCTATTAGAGTTGATCCTTTTACTCCCAAGATATTAATTACGCATAAAATGGTAATAAGACCTGCTGTAAATAAAATCTGGATAAAAACTTCAGAAAGATCTGTAAAAAAAAAGCTCAAGTAAGGAGCTACGGCAAAAGCCGAAATCGCAATAGCTACAATATAATCTAGTAATAAACCCCAACCAGCAATGAAAGAGACCAAATCATTAAATGCATGTCTAGCATAACTAGCTGATCCCCCCGATTCATGAAAAATAGAGGTCATCTCTGCATAGCTAAGAGCTGTACATATAAAAACAATCCCTGCTAATCCAAGAGCTATAGGAGTTGCTCCCAAAGCAAATAAAGCAGTGACTCCCAGAGCGTAATAAATCGAAGAACCTAAATCTCCATAACCTATGGCAAATAGCTCAAATACACCCAAGACCCTTTTAAATGTATTTTTGTGTAATTGAGCAATTGTTTGTTTTACACCGCTACCTTCCTGCATAATCCACCTTTATTTTTAAAGTATGGATTATTTGAGTTTTTAACAACTATTGTAAGCTAACAGGATTTGTTTTGTTGATTCTAGCAATAACTTCTTTGCTATATTTCTCTACTAGAGCATTCTTAAGATCCTGAAGTTTTTTACCTTCATCATCGTTACGATTGTATCCTCTACCAAATTCGTAGAAGAAAATCCAACTCAATATTTCATTAAGAACCCCCTTTGCCTTACCCATATTAGGTGCCTTAGAAAGCCTTTCTTGTATTGTTGGAATAGAAAGAGGTGTACTTTTACTAGAAAAATCAAAGCCAAAATATCTTATTTCATATTGACTTATCTCTGATCCAGAGGATTTTTTTACAATAGCAATATTTAATGAATCCAAAAGAGTGGGAAGGTCATAAATGCAAATCTTTGCAACATCATCTAACAATGAAGATGAAATTAAATCCCAATTCTCCTTCTTTAATCGATCTTCTTCTGAATTAAATAGAAAATGCTCTTTTCTTTTCCAAGTAGAACTACTCGAGTTCTTCACATCAATGATAAACCAACCCTTTGTCTTACCTAAACCTTCAAAAGTTTCTGATAGATAAGCTGGAATTGTTTCTTCATCAGAATCTGCTGAAAGTGAAATTCTTACTTTCTCTGATAAAGGCGATAACAAACCGATTTCAGTGAGTTGTTTAGACATAGCAATTTCTTCATCCACTATTTCTTCCCAATTCTTAGCAAAAAACTTTACCTCAACATCCATATTTGGCACTATTAGAGCTCGATCTCCTTCCAACTTAATAGCTCTTTTACATCCTCCTTCTCCCAAAACATTTAAAAGTTTTTCTTCGCATATTCCTCCTGCATTTACCATATATACAGATATTTTTTCTTCATTTTCAATAAGCTTTATTTTGTCTTTTAAGAGCTGAAAAATCTGGTGCCTTGAATCTTGCTCTTTTTTTGATAGCGCTTCTAAAGTTATCTTTGAAGTCAAGTGGGTTTTTAAAACCTTTGGTTGGACTCTAAAAAATGTTTGGTTAACAGCGCTAGCTACAGCTCCTAATCCAAGACCTAATAGAGAAGCTACAGGAATTGATAAGCTAGTAATTGAGCCTAAAGTTACTCCCAAGCCAGCTCCTATAAGAGGAAGAGTTGGGTATTGATAGATATTAATAAACGCCAGTTTAACGTAAGATCTATCATAACATATTGAAAAAGAGCCTTTTATCGTTTATGATATTTTAATTCACTAAAACTCAAAAACAAAAAAGGCTCAAAATGGATGAACTAGCAATTACTGAA
>JBAUFS010000119.1:0-19882 GCA_049679255.1 Candidatus Rhabdochlamydia sp. | reverse complement strand
TACATTTCAGCAAACTGCTCAATCTGGGTTAATCCAGATAAGCCACGTTTATTTTTTCATCGAAAAGAAATTGATCAAACAACTATTTCTGAATATGTGTGATGGTTCCTTATGTTAAACTGGCGTTCCTTTAAGGCTTTCTTCTAAGAGCCTGTTCAGAATCTTTTTAGTAGAAGAGCTGTAAAAGCAAGGACAACCATTTGTAGGCTTGTATTGAGATTTCTTTCACAGTTTTTCCACAAGCGCCGGCATTTTTCCAGCCATGCAAAAGAACGTTCTACCACCCAACGTTTTGGTAATACCACAAAAGTGTGCAATTCATTTCTTTTGGCAACTTCAACCGTAGCTTCAAGAATATCTTGCATTTTATCGGCGAATTTTTTTCCACTGTACCCTCCGTCTACGAGAACAGTACTCACGTTTGATAAGAAACCCTTGTCTTTTTCAGCCAACACGATCGGTAACATTTGCAGTGGTAATGTGAATCGCATGAGGTAATCCTTGCGTATCTACAGCAATAAGACGCTTGATCCCAGAAATCTTTTTACCTGCATCGTATCCTTTCTTCTCTGCTGTGTCTGTGTTTTTTACACTCTGCGCATCAATGATGCAAAAGCTTGTTTTTCGTTCCGACCACTGCTGATACGTATCTCTCCAATGATTTTTTTTAAAGCTCGCTCAAGCACGCTCGAGGCCTCTCCAATACGTTCATTCCAGATCTGAAAATACGAATAAACATTACGCCATTTCGGAAAATCTCTAGGAAGCATTCTCCATTGGCAGCCGCTCTTTAATACGTAGAGAACACCGCAGTATACTTCATACAAATCTATTATTCTAGGCCTTGTCTTTTTTCGAGCCGCCTCAAGTAATGGCCTTATCTTTTCAAATTGCATTTGTGAAATGTCACTGGGATATTTTTTCGCATACGAGTCTCTTATTAGATAATAAGGAAAACATTTTAGCTCAAATAAAAGATTCTGAACAGGCTCTAAGGCTGTTAAGATATGCAGCAGCTTCGTCATGATCTTTTAACTTCTCGAGAAGCCATTTGTGATGGTTTTTATTTTTTATCATAAACTCGCGTGAAAGGGAATCTGATTTAGAACTAGTTAACATTCAAGAGGGATGCTATCATTTGTTTTATTTTACTGCATTTTATCTATGACCTGGAATGATATAGAATTTTCTTTTAATCGAGCATTGCGACTGAGCTTTTCGATAAAGAAGCTATTGTTTGTATTTGTGGTGTTGTGGTGTTGTGGTGTTGGCCTGCTTCTTTGCAAGTCATTGGGGCTGCAAACACAAGACTGGTTGATGCTCAATTGGAATTTCCTGCCATTTTTTGCTATAGCTATATTAGGGTTATCTCTTGGAGTTTTGTTAATCCGCCTTTATCATGATGAGATTAAAGAGAAAAAAATGAACTATCGAAAGACCTTTTCTTTATCCAAAAGGGTGATGGTTGAAATTGCTTATCTAGGCATGCCTTTAATAATAGGGTATTTAATCTTATGGACGGCCCTTGGTTTGTTTTATTTGATTAAAGCACTACCTAAGGTAGGTTGGGCGTTAGGGATTTTTCTATCATTTGGTCCTTTTTTGCTGTTTTTGAGTATGGTTTGTTTAGTTGTTCTATTTTTGATCTTATTTTTCTTTTTAACACCGATTGTGGCCTTAAGAGATTGTTTGCCTAAAGAGTGGATTAAATGCATGTTTAGTAGAATGAGTCATTCTTTATTGACTAATTTTATATTGTTTATCATCTCAGTTATTCCAGTGGGATGTATTTTAGGGCTGCTTATGATCTCACTGAATATGACCCATGCATTCTACCTATCATCAGCTAATCCCTTAGATTTAGTGTTAATCATGCTACCAGTTTCTGTTATTTTGGCACCGGGTGTAGTATTCTTTTTTCAATTTGCTGCAGAGTCACATATTTTAATGATGCAAAAAAGATAGTTATGCGGATTGCAATTATAGGTGCTGGTTTTTGTGGATTAGCAGTAGCTTGGAATTTGCTGAATCTAAAAAATCAAGTAGTTGTATTTGATCCTTTTTCAGGAGGAGCGTCGGCTGTAGCAGCAGGTTTACTTCACCCTTATGTAGGGGAAGAGGCGCGAAGATCGCTTTTTGCAACCGAGGCTATGCAAAAGACAGAAGAATTGTTGCGCATAGCAAAAAGAAGCTTAGGGGAAGAGATATGTAGAGAAGGGATTATTCGTGTTGCTCAAAATGAAAAACAAAGAGCGGCCTATAAAAATCACGGCGTGGTTTTTAAAGATGTTATAGATTTAGGCAATGATCACTTTTTGATGAAATCGGGGAAAACGGTATTTTGTAAACGTTATCTGCAAGGGATGCGGCTAGCTATTGCAGAAAGAGGTGGGCAATTTATTGCAGAGAAAATTACAGATTTAGAACAATTAAAAACCTTTGATCAAATAGTTGTTGCAGCAGGGGCCGCTATTCGCGATTTCCCAGAATTTGAGCAACTGAAATTGAAGTTTATCAAAGGACAGGTTCTCACTTGTGAAATTCCTTCCGATTTGCAAATAGAGAGGAGTCTTGTGGGTAAAGGCTATATAGCAACATCTCATCAGTTAGGGATCTGTCATGTTGGTGCGACGTATGAGCGCCATGATTTAACAGAAACAGTGGATCTATTGCATACGCAAAATTTGCTTTTTACTAAAGCTTCTAGCTTCTATCCAGATATTTGGAAACTAAAGCCTATAGACTGCTCTTCTGCTATAAGAGTGATGCGTCAAGGACACTATCTTCCCATTGCGGCAAAAATCTCTAGTAGGGTGTGGGTAATTACAGCTATGGGATCTAGAGGACTATTATATCATGCTTATTTTGGAGAAAAATTAGCACAGGCAATAGAGGGAACAATAACTCTTTCTTTTCAAGAACTAATGCATTACTTAAAATAGATCGACTATGGACATACAAGCGCAATTTACATTTATGGGGACCGGCGGATCTATGGGAATCCCTGTGATTGGCTGTCATTGTGCAACATGTAAATCTTCTAATCCGCTAGATAAGAGGACGCGTCCTTCTGGCTTGATACAAATAGCGGATAAGAATTTTGTGATTGATGTAGGACCTGATTTTCGCATGCAGGCTTTACGATTGGGAATTGAAAAAATAGATGGTGTGTTGATCTCTCATGCTCACTCAGATCACATTGCTGGGTTGGATGATTTAAGAGCGTATTATTTTTTACATAAATCTAAAACCCCTTGCTTGTTATCTGAGCTAACTTTTGAAGAACTCAAGCAGCGCTATCCCTATTTACTCCAACCTACCGATAATAAAAAAAGTGTAACAGCTCAACTCGACTTTTGTGTGCTTCCTCAAGAATTCGGTTCTATTTTTTTTCAAGGAATTCAATGGGTTTTCTTTTCCTATCTGCATGCAGGAATACAAGTAACGGGTTTTCGTTTAGGGAATTTTGCCTATGTATCTGATATAAGGTATTACTCTAATCAAGTAATAGACAGGCTAATTGGAGTAGAAACCCTTACGATAAGCGTGCATAAGCAAGAGGCTACAGAGGTGCACTTTGGAATAGAAGAAGCCATGGAATTCTCTACCCTTATAGGGGCTAAAAAAACGTATTTTACCCATTTATCTCATGATTTCGAGCATAGTATGAACACGCAGCTTCCATCTGGATTTGAGCTTGCCTATGATGATATGGTTGTTTTTTTTACAATATCTAAAAAGGATATACATGGCAATTGACCCAGCATCACTTGAATTAAAAAATTTACACAGGGCAATTCTTGTAGGGGTTTACTCTCATAGCCAACAAAAAGCTCTTTGCATGGATTATTTAAGTGAATTAGAGCGTCTTTGTGAAACCTATGGTTGGCAAGTTGCCTCTAGATTTTCCTGCATGTTGCGTAAAGTAGACGCAGCAACTTATTTGGGTAAAGGTAAAGTAGAAGAGCTAGCCCAAATGGTGATTGATTTAAACGCCGATGTGGTTGTGTTTGATGATGAGATTAGTCCTCATCAACAACGTAATTTAGAAAAGTTATTAAAAAAAGCTGTAATTGATCGCACAGAATTAATTATTGAGGTGTTTGCACAAAGAGCGCAAACCAGAGAAGCTCGGCTGCAAATTGAGCTTGCTAAAGCAAGGTACCAGATGCCTCGCTTGAAGCGTTTATGGACCCACCTTTCTCGTCAAAGTGCAGGAGGTGGAGCGTATTTAAAGGGTGAAGGAGAAAAACAGATAGAAATTGATAGGCGGATCCTGCGACGTCAAATCGATTCACTAAAGCAAGAAATCGAGCAAGTAGCTAAGCAGCGCCATACACAACGGGGATTGAGAATCCGTACGCAAATACCGACATTTGCCATAGTGGGTTATACGAATGTAGGTAAATCCACACTTCTTAGAGCTCTGACGCAAGCCGATGTTTTAGTAGAGGATAAATTATTTGCAACTCTTGATACTACAACTCGTAAATTTGTTTTGCCTAATAAACAGGCGATTTTATTAATTGATACCGTTGGATTCATTCGTAAGATTCCACACACACTCGTTGCTGCTTTTCGCAGTACGCTAGAAGAGGCTATTCACACCGATATTTTATTGCATCTAATTGATGTGAGTCATCCAATGGCTTTTTCTCAGGCAGAAGAAACTCTAGCTGTTTTAAAAGAACTAGGAGCTGAAGACAAGCCAATAATTACTGTGTTGAATAAAATCGATCTATGTCCCAATCACGCTGTGTTAGCTAAATTTCGGATCTTATATCAGAAAACCGTGCCTATTTGTGCGGAAACAGGAGAGGGGTTTGAGCTTTTACTCGATAGCATGATGCGCGAAATTGCTCTTTTGCGCAAAACGGTTCGAGTCAAAATCCCACAAAGCCATTATGCACTTGTTAGCGAACTTATGCGTTTAGGAAGAGTTCTTGAGTGTAAGTATGAAGAAAATGATGTTGTAATGAAATTAGAAATACCAGCTTCCTTAGAACATCGTCTGCAACCATTTTTACTGGATTAACCTATGACTTTAAAAGCAATTCCAGCAGAAGAGAGGCCACGAGAGCGTTTGTTGCGAGATGGGATTGATTCTCTTTCTTTAGCAGAGCTCATAGCTATTGTTTTAAGCAGTGGAACACGTGGCAAGTCGGTTTTGAGCTTATCAGAAGAGCTTATTGTGCGATTTGGCAGTCTTGAGTATTTGTTAGATGCTTCTGTAATTGAACTTATGGAACTTAAAGGAATAGGGCCTGCTAAAGCAATTCAGTTAAAAGCAGTTTTTGGCATTGCATTGAAATGCCGCCGTCCTCAGTCTTTAAAAAAATACGCCATTCAATCGGTAGAAGAGGCCTATCTTTTGGCAAAAGGAGAAATTGGTCACTATTCTCAAGAAATTTTATTGGTCATCTTGCGAGATGTGCGTGGGTTTTTAATTCACAGAGAACAAGTGGCTGTTGGAACTCTATCTCAGGTATTGATCCATCCAAGAGAGGTGTTTTATCCTGCTGTGCGCTATAAAGCTCATAGTATGATTTTAGCTCATAATCACCCCAGTGGAGATCCTACCCCATCCAAAGCTGATATTGAATTGACAAAAGTTCTTATGCAATCTGGTCAGATTATGGGTATTGAGATTGATGACCATCTGATTATAGGTAGAGATCGTTTTGTTTCTTTAAAAGAACAGGGCATTATGAATAGCTTTTCAAAATATTAATCTTTTTTAAAAGATCACTATCTTTTCTTTATTTCTATCTATTTTTAGGCTTATTTTAGTATACTTTTATCCACTATGGACCAGAAAAAAAAATTTAAAGTTGTCACTCTAGGTTGTCGTACCAACCAATACGAATCACAGGCTTATCAAGATCAACTGCTTACCTTAGGCTATAGCGAGGCCAAAGAAGCAGAGAGAGTGGACTTATGTATTGTTAATACTTGCACCGTTACAGAATCAGCAGATAGCTCCAGCCGCTATCAAATTCGTCATTTGCACCGTAAATACCCCGATGCAAAGATTGTTGTTACAGGATGTCTTGTTGAGAGCGCAAAAGAGGCTCTGCAGGGCATGAGTGAAATAGATTGTATTGTGTCCAATAAAGATAAGGAAAACCTTCTCTCTTATGTATTTCCAGAACAAGAGATGCCAGAGTTTAAAATCTGTCAATTTGAAGCCCGTACTCGAGCCTTTGTTAAAGTCCAAGACGGATGTAACTCCTTTTGCACCTATTGTATTATTCCTTATGTGCGAGGTCGTTCTCGCTCTCGAGGTTTAATGGAGATTTTGCGAGAAGTAAAAGGATTAGTTGCCAATGGATATAAAGAAATTGTTTTAACTGGGATTAATATTGGCGATTTTGAATCTACTGAAAAAATTCGTTTAGCAGATTTAGTCAGGCAAGTAGATGCGATAGAAGGAATACAAAGACTGCGCATCTCTTCGATTGATCCCGACGAGATAGATGAGGATTTAGCCGATGCTGTTTTACACTCCAAGCACACTTGTGCTTCTATGCATGTTGTTCTGCAATCAGGATCAAACACCATTTTAAAACGTATGAACCGTAAATACACCAGAGAAATTTTTCTAGAAACAGTAGATAGACTATGCAATGCAAATCCTGATTTTACCTTCACAACCGATGTCATAGTTGGTTTTCCAGGAGAGAGCGAACTAGACTTTCAAGATACGCTAGCCGTAATGGATTATGTGCGTTTTGCAAAAGTACATATGTTTCCCTATAGCCCACGCCCGCGTACAAGAGCAGCTCTTTATCCTAACCAGATAGACCCAGCAGTTGTTAACATAAGAAAACAACAAGTTTTACGCTTGGCTGAAGAGCATGCGTATTTCTTAAGAGAAAAATATGTGGGTCGTACTCTTCCTATATTAATAGAGAAAGCAGAGGATGTCTCTAGTGGTCATACAGAAAATTTTCTACAAGTAATTAGCCAAGAGAAAGGTCTTAAATCTAATGATCTTGTAGAGATGCAATTATATGAAAACACCCCTGAAGGTCTTTTAGGGAGGATTGTATGAATATTACCATTGCGCATCGCATGCGTCCTTTCTCTCATAAAATGGGAAGCGTTTTTCTTTTGCCTAATAGTCATTTTAAAGTAGAGCTATTTCCCACCCTATTGCGATTTACCGATTTAGAAAATCGCATGGAGCCCCTAGAAATACGTCTTTTCATTAAAGGACCTATTCAGTCATTTACAGCGGAATTAAATTTAGAAACCGGTTCAATTTGTGTGTTTGGTAAGACCTTAGATGGATATATACGTTATTCTCTTTTCTATAAGGCCTCAGAATTACTACTGCTTTGTGAAAAAACTCCGTCTACTTTGCAGCTGCAATACGGGTTAACATTATCGCAATTACAACCAAAACAAACATTAGCTATTCCTGTGCCATTTTGCTTAGAATCACAAGGCCTGCAAGAAAGATTACACCTAGGGATTCATAAAGCTCAAGATTGGGAGTTGATGCAAAGGCGTTTTAATCTACAAGAAATTTTTCCTTTTTGGTTAGCTCTTGCGCAATGGGTTCCTTCTATTACTTATGAAGATAACAACCAAGGAATGTTCTCTCTCATTCATAAATGCCAGATGGCCATTGAAAAAAAAGAAAAACTACAAATCATCAGTTGCTTTAAGAATGTGTTCCTAGCCGCTTTTGAAGGGGTGTTTGTACCTCGCTTATTCGATAGCGATTATCAGGGTATCCTTGATGTAGAAGAGAAGGCATTACCTGCAACAGCTCTTCTTTTACAAAGCGCTAAGTTGCTAAGAAGGCTCTTTTTTGTGGAAGAAGAAAACCTATTTTCTATTTTGCCTTGTGTTCCTCCAGAGCTACACTGTGGTAGAATCATTCAACTGCAAACAACAAAGTTAGATCGGATAGATATAGAATGGTCTAAGAAAAGACTGCGTCGTATATTCATTCAAACAAGTAACACAAGATCTATTACATGTCAGATCCCTAAGGATATTTCAAGCTGTCGTTTAAGAGTGCACAGAAAAGATCAGGGACAAAAGCTACAAGTGACAAAAGAGGGGATTTTACAAATCCCCGCTCTTGCTCACTTAAAAGCCTGGTTAGACTGTTTTGAGAGATGAGTATAATTTTACCCATTTAGCTATGGTTTTATAATGAACTCCGCGTTAAACTCGTACCTTCTGTTTTTTCAGCTGTGGACCGTAGTTTAAATGTAGAAGGTCTTTTCGCTTTTTAGATATAGGTGTTTCTATAGAGCCAGAAGAGCTTTCTTTAACAGAAAGATTGCGCTCAGCAATTCTTTTGCTTCTACGGATTGGGGAAGTCTTTTTTGTAGAACTATTGTTGTTTTGCCCATTCCCGCAGGAATTATCAATAATTTGTCTAGGGTTAATCTTAAACCCATTTATAACATCATCTTGTTTTGTGTAGTTAGTAGCATCAGGGGTTTTGAGTTCTTCCTCAATGGATGCCCCGTCTTTAAGATCATCAAGAAAGCTAAATTCTTTAAAAAAACCAAGATTTTCAAGAATCTTAGGATCTTCAGTAAAACCAGAATCATTTTGAGAGATTGTTAATGTAAAAGCCTCATCAGTCTTTTGTATTATTTCTAATTTGATAGGCTTGTTTTGTTCTCCACCTGTAAGGCGCCAACGAGACCAAAAATCTAAAGGTGGAAATTGTAAAAGAGTAGACATAATTAAAACCTTTTGTAAAAAAATTAAGAACAATTAATATTTTAACATAATATGTCTTTAATATAAATATGATAATAAGTATGGATAAATTTAATTAATTATTTCAGTTTTGTAAATCTCATAATATAAAGGTCAAAAAATAGATTCTTGAGAAAGGCATTCCTATATTTTATAAGAAAAAAAACAGGGATTTTGATAATTCCTGTTTTTGCTTATAAGATCTTGAGTTAAACTATTTGAAAAAGTGAGCTTTCTTATCTTTGTTGGCTGCGGTCCTTCCATCCAGACCATGGGCTTAGCTTACACCATTCCTTTAGCGTTTCAGCACGTATACCGCATTTTTTTTCGATGACAGCTTTTGCAACGCCTGAATGGATAAGATCTAGAGCCTGTTGTTTTTTATGTTCTAAAGATAAATCTGATTCACCTTGAAGGGTCTGGTATGGTTTGTAGCGCAGACTATATTTTTTTCTTTGAGAGAGTAATTTCTTATTTGAAGTAGGTATTTGTTCATTATTAGTAATACTTTGTTGTACTTCATCTGCCTTTAATAAAGCTTCAAATTCAGCATTTCCTTCATCTATAAATTTTACTAAAGGTAAGAAATTAATAGCACAGAAGGCGTTGATCATAGGCTGCTCAAACTCGATTGATAATTCAGACTTGTTTAGAATACATGTTGGAGAATTTAAAATATATTTTTCTGTAATAAACATAATGAGAACTTTTTAAAAAATTGTTATTTTTCTATTATACATCATTTTATAATTTATAGTTAATTTAATTATTTTTTTAATTAATCTAGTTAAAATTCATAACATATTAATAATTATTGGAGAAACTATACCATATAGCTTCTTAGTTAATATTCAAACATTGATTCAAAAACAAAAAACGTACACTCTGAAGAAAATGACCTTCTAAACAATTAAGGAGTTATAGAGTGAAAAAACTAATCCTGATTTTCCTAGCGATAAGTAATATGGGAGTATTTTCTATATATGCAGACTGTGGTTGCAAAGGGGATGCTGAGAACTGCAGTTGTATTGAATGTGATTGTCCATCACGTTCTGATAGAGAGCAGACTGAAGAACAAAAGAACTATTTAGAATAAAGCGATTTCGAAAGCTTCTGAGCTGTTGTATAGAAGGTTTGAGGTATATGCTTTTTTCATCTAAGGTGCCTGGTCAAAGGCTATAACTTCTATAAACTTGAGTTATACGCCTGCCTGAACAAATTTCACTTACAACTCTTTGTTTAAACTCAAGAGGATACCTTCTTCCTTCTTGATGTTTCTTTGTTTTATGTAATGGCTCAGTTGACTGAGAAGCTTTTTTCACTCAGTCCATTATGATTTTTAGCAACTTGATTTTTATGTTTGCTTAAATGAACTTCGCTTATGACTTTTTGTTTAAATTCAATGGGGTATTTTTTTCCTTGTTTATGTTCTTTTCTTTTACTATGCCGTTTGTGTAAGGTTTTTCTAGTTGCTTCAAATTGAAAATCTTTAGAAGTCTTTCCGAGTAAAGAAATATCTTGTTCGTTTTTTTGTTCTTGAATACTACATGACTTAAAGAGATCATCCGCCTTTTTTAATAGAGAAGAATCAGCATGTATTGCTCGAATGGGCAGTGCTTGCTGAAATGGATAATTTGTAGAAATAGTGAACATAAAATTCTTTATAAAAAATAAGATTTTAGACTCTGCTTTTTACAGTCTAAAATAATTTATTGTCTTATTCCAGAAAAATATAGTCCATCGATTTCTTGTCATTAGAGTGAAGAACTACTATATTGTGAAGTAATAATAAGGGAGATTTGTGTGTTTTTAGAGCACTTTCAGGAAAAGATCCATTCTAGCCCACATGATGTATTAGGTTTGCATCTAGTTGATGATAAAAAAGTAGTTCGTCTTTGGCGCCCTGGAGCAGAGAATATTTATTTAGAGGTATTTGGATCCATAGTCCAAGCTAAAAGAGTAGATAGTGAAGGGCTGTTTGCATGTGAAGTCCCTGAAAAAACAGAGTTTAGAGATTATCGTGTTTATCACCAAAATGGTTTGTTAGCAAATGATCCTTATGCTTTTGGTCCTATTTTTGGTGAATTGGATAAACATTTATTTGCACAAGGCGTTCATTACCGTCTCTATGAAGTTATGGGGGGGAAAGTAACCACGCATCAAGGGATTGTAGGGGTGAAATTTACAGTTTGGGCGCCTAATGCAAAGTGGGTTTCCTTAGTGGGTGATTTTAATCATTGGGATGGGCGTATAAACCCCATGCGCAGTTATGGTGGTGTTTGGGAATTATTTATTCCAGGTATTGGTAACTATCAAAAATACAAGTTTGAAATTCATACCGATGGGGAAGTATTGATTAAAACAGATCCTTATGCGAACTATTGCGAGTTAAGACCTGCTAATGCTTCTATTGTATTTGATATTGATCGATATGAATGGCACGATCAAGTTTGGCGAGAAAAACAACTAAAGCGCAATAAAGATAGTTACCCTTTGAGTATATATGAAGTTCATCTTGGGTCTTGGAAGAAAAGAAAAGGGAATTATCTCAATTATAAAGAGATTGCTTTTGAACTAGCTCAATATTGCAATCAGATGGGATTTTCTCATGTAGAACTTCTCCCTATTACAGAATATCCCCTTGATGAATCATGGGGATATCAAGTAACCGGTTTTTTTGCCCCGACTAGTCGATTTGGAACTCCTGAGGACTTCCAGTATTTTGTAGATTACCTACATCAGCAAAACATTGGAGTCATTTTAGATTGGGTTCCAGCGCATTTTCCCATAGATAGTCATTCTTTACATCTCTTTGACGGAACGGCTCTATATGAGCATAAAGATATACGTCAAGGATATCACCCTCATTGGAGCACCTGTATTTTTAATTATGGTAGATTTGAAGTATCAAATTTTCTGATTGCAAGCGCTCTTTTTTGGCTTGATAAAATGCATGTTGATGGTTTTCGAGTAGATGCAGTAGCCTCGATGCTTTATCTAGATTATGGAAGAGAAGTAGGAGAATGGATTCCTAACGCGTATGGAGGTAGAGAAAATTTAGCAGCCATTGAGTTTATTAAACATCTTAACTCCATTGTGCATCAGTTATTTCCTTTTGCATTGATGTGTGCTGAAGAATCTACTTCTTTTACCGGGGTAACCCATCCTTTAGAAAAAGGTGGTCTTGGTTTTGATCTTAAATGGAATATGGGTTGGATGAATGATAGTTTGCAGTATTTTTCTAAAGATCCTCTTTTTCGTAGTTATCATCAAAATACACTTACATTTAGTTTGCTATATGCTTTTTCTGAGAAGTTTATTCTTCCTCTATCTCATGACGAGGTAGTTCATGGCAAAGCTAACCTGTTGTCTAAAATGCCAGGAGATGACTGGCAAAAATTTGCAAATGCACGCCTATTCTATAGCTATCAAATCTGTCACCCAGGGAAGAAGCTGGTTTTTATGGGGATAGAACTAGGTATGTGGAAGGAATGGAGCTCTCTAGAAGAGCTTCCTTGGGAACTTTTAGGCTATGAAAGACACCAAATGCTCCAGAGGTTTTTTCAGCAAATGAATGATTTTTATCGAAAAAATTTCGCATTATGGCAATGGGATTTTGATTCTAAAGGATTTGAATGGATAGATTTTTCAGACCAATATAACTGTTGTATTAGCTACTTAAGAAAAGCTAAAGAGCAACTTTTGTTTTGTGTGCATAATTTTAGTGCTCATTGTATACCCAATTATGTAGTTCATTTGCCAAATGTTGTGCGGATAGTAGAAGTGTTTAATACAGATAAAGAAGAGTATGGTGGTTCTGGTAAATTAAACTCTTCTATAAAAATCATGAATAATCTGCAAAAAAAACCGATTGGTGTACAATTTCAACTCTCTCCACTTGCAACAATGATTTTTGAGGTGCAATTTGTGTCCTAAACAAGTTTTTTTTACACATAAACAATACATGCAATTCATAGAAGAGATCAATAAACACGACCGACTCTATTTTCTCGAAGCCAAGCCTGTTATTTCAGATTATGAGTATGATCAGTTGGTGAAAAAAGTAGAAGCCATTGAGAAAATCCATCCAGAGTGGATTGACCCTTCATCTCCTACCCAGCGTTTAACAGATCAGCCCTCTAAAGGATTTGTTCAAGTAAAACACAGAACGCCTATGCTATCTTTGAGCAACACCTATTCCCAAGAAGAGGTGGAAGATTTTATTAAACGCATGCAAAAATGGCTGGGTCCTCAAAACTTGCAGTTTTGTACGGAATTAAAAATGGATGGCATTGCTATAACTGCCTATTATGAAAATGGCAAATTGCTGCAGGCGCTTACTCGAGGTGATGGCAAGGTAGGAGATGATATTACTGCGAATATCAAAGCTGTTCGCTCTATTCCTCTTTGTATAAAAACAAAAGAGAAAATAGAGGTTCGGGGAGAAGTGTTTATGTTGCATAGGGTTTTTCAAAAGCTCAATCAATCCAAGCTAGCTATAGGAGATGAACTATGGGCAAACCCAAGAAATGCAGCAGCGGGGTCTTTAAAGCTACTTGATGCAAATCAAGTAGCTAAACGTTCTTTAAGCGCTGTATTTTATGCTTTTGCTAATGAAGCAGAGGCTCCTTGCACAACTCAATATGATTGTCATCACTATTTAAAATCTTTAGGGCTTCCCAGCTTTTCCGATGCGTATATCAAACGTTGTCATACAGCAGATGAGATCATGGATTTTGCAAGACAGATTGAGAAAAAAAGACATCATCTTGCATTTGATATTGATGGTATTGTGATTAAAATAGACCTTTTGAAAGATCATGCAGAGCTTGGCGTTACAGGTAAAAGTCCTAGATGGGCCATTGCTTATAAATTTGCTCCTGAGCAAGCTGAGACGCAAATTAGAGATATTACGGTGCAAGTAGGAAGAACAGGAGTGTTAACCCCAGTAGCTGAATTAGAACCTGTATTACTAGCTGGTAGCACAATTGCTCGAGCTACATTACATAATCGAGAAGAAATAGAAAGGAAAGATATTCGTATAAAAGATTATGTAATCGTTGAAAAAGGAGGGGATGTAATCCCTAAAGTGCTGCAAGTTAACTTAAAAAAACGCACAACATCCTCGATTGTCTGGCATATGCCACATTTTTGTCCTAGTTGTGATAGCAAAGTGGTGCATTACGAAGGCGAGGTTGCTATGAGATGTCCTAACACCAAAAATTGCCCCGAACAAGTTATGCGTAAAGTCTTCTTCTTTGCAAGTAAAGATGCTATGAATATCGAGCACTTAGGAGATAAGGTAATCAAACAGCTCATCGAGAAAAAATTGATTAAAAGTGCAGCAGATCTCTACCTTTTAACTAAAGAAGATTTAGCTCAATTAGAGGGATTTAAAGAAAAATCGATTCAAAACTTGCTAAATAGCATTGATAAATCTCGCCGCATAAGTTTAGAGCGGTTTATTTTAGCTTTGGGAATTAAATATGTAGGAGAAGGAGCGGCTGAACTGCTTGCACAAGCAGCTAGAACAATGGATAGACTCTTAAGAATGCGTATGGATGAGCTGCAGCAGATTCAAGGAATTGGAGAAAAAACGGCAATTGCTGTTGTTGAGCATTTTAAAGATCCAGATCATTTGCAAGAGCTGCAAGCTTTACTCAAAGCCGGAATAAAGCCACAATCGATGCAAACAATACAGATTGAAAATCACTGCTTTGCAAATAAAATATTTGTATTAACCGGTACTTTAAAAGAGTATAGTAGAACAGATGCCACTCTTCTTATCAAAGAAAGAGGTGGTAGAGTGACAAACTCTGTTAGCCGCAATACTGATTATCTTTTAACAGGGGAAGATCCAGGATCTAAATTGGCTAAAGCGCAAGAATACAAAGTCCATATATTAAACGAGCAAGCATTTAAAAATCTGTTATAGGGGAGATAAATGTATAAAAAACTGGTTAAAGGTGCTCTCATCGGAGGAGTTACTGTTTTTATTTGGAGTATGCTTTCTTGGATGGTTCTCCCTTGGCATACGCAAACCTATTATAAGTTTACAGATGAAGCCGAGGTTGCAAAAGTTCTCAAGGAAAACACCTCACAGAGCGGAATTTATATTTTACCTAATACGAGCCATTATTCTAATAACACCCCTACGAAAGAGATTAGAAAAGCAGAAGAGATCTTAAAGACAGGCCCTTTTGTATTTGCTTCCATAAAGTTAGGTGGAATGAAAAAAATGGGGACTGCGACCCTAATGATCTCTCTGTGTTCCTATATTTTAGCAGCGGCTATTATATCCTGGATGCTTTTACAAACACAAGGATTGCGTTTTTTAGAAAAGACACTCTTTGTGACAATGGTTGGATTATTAACAGCAATTCTAGGCGTATTACCTGCTTGGAATTGGTGGCATTTTTCTACAGCGTATACTCTTGTAACTTGTTTAGATCTAGTTATCGGCTGGGCATTAGCAGGTTTGTTAATGGCTAAAAGCCTTTAAATGGGAAACAAGCTCTCCAAGCAGAGTTTGATTGCTAAATCCAGTAATTTTTACAGTTTGCAAAGAGCCAATTAAAGAGTCATCTCCTGCAAAAATCACACTTTTCCAACATCTGCTGCGCCCTTTGAGATTTTTATCTTTAGTACGTTTTTCTACTAGCACTTCCACATGAGAACCTAGTATCTCTTGTCTTTGTTCTATGCTAATTTGTTCATGCAGCTGCAGAAGACGTTGCAGGCGCTCTTGCTTTATCTCTTCTGGGATATCATCTTTCCAGCGAAATGCGGGGGTTCCTTTGCGGGCGCTATAAGAAAAAATAAAAGCTACGCTGTAACGAATTTCTTTCAAGATATCATAGGTTTGCTGAAACTCTTGCTCTGTTTCTGTTGGGAAACCAACGATGATATCTGTGCCAAGCGATACATTAGGTACGATTTTTTTTAATAAAGCTACTTTTTCTAAGTAGGTTTCCAAAGTATAAATGCGATGCATTTTTTTCAAAATACGGTCAGATCCGGCTTGGATAGGGAAATGCACAAATTCACACACAGAAGGAAGATCTCGGATAGCTTGCATAAGTTCAACAGTGATATCCACAGGATGAGATGTCATAAAACGAATACGTTGTAAACCTTTTATTTGATCTAAGCGGCAGAGCAAATCATGAAATAAATAGCCCCATTCTGCTTTATCTTTACCATAGCTGTTGACGTTTTGCCCAAGCAGAGTGACTTCTTTGTAACCCTTTTCCACAAGAAGCTTGCATTCTTCAATAATTTGATCAGGATGGCGAGAAACTTCTTGTCCTCGTGTATAAGGAACAACGCAATAGGTGCAGAACTTATCGCATCCTCGAATAATAGAGACAAAAGCTTTAATAGGATCATCTCGTTTTGCTGCCAAATAATCCAAATTTTCTTCAAATTGATCTACAGTTCGGATAGTTTTCTTGCCTGTTAGCAAAACCTCATCTAGCACTTCATTTAAATCGCTGATATTATTCGTGCCTAATACAAAATCCACATGAGGAAGCTTGCGAAATAAAGAATCTTTTTTAGCCATTGCCATACAGCCTGTAATGCCAATTACGGGTCTTTCTAAAAAATTTTTCCCCATCCGGCCTATTTTGCCAAATGCCTTACGCTCAGCTAGATCGCGAATGGAGCAAGTATTAGCGATAAAAAGGTCTGCTTGATCCTCTTCTAGTACCCTCTTTAATCCTCTTTTTTCCAAAAGGCCAACCATGATCTCTGTATCAAGCTCGTTCATTTGGCAGCCGTAGGTCTTTACAAAAAAAGTTTTTACTTGTTGTTTGCGCATAAAGATCTTCTTTGAAGTTAAAAATTAAAAGGAGTCTAGCTTAAAAAGAGGCTTTTAGCAAGACTATCTCGAGCAAAAGCCTTAAGTTCTTGGCAAAAAAAGAACAGACAAGTAAACTATCGTTTCTTTAATAAATAAACCTAAAAACTCTTTTAAAGGCTTGTAGATGAATGCAAAACAAGATAAAACATTTTTTGTCACCAAAGAGGATGCTCGCCTTAACCGCAAATGGCTCAAGCTAGATGCATCAGGTAAGACTTTAGGAAGATTTGCTAGCGAAGTAGCTAAAATCTTAAGAGGAAAGCATAAGACAGATTTTACTCCTAATACCGATACAGGAGACGGTGTGATCATAGTTAACGCAAGTAAGATTGCGGTTACTGGGTCAAAAGACGCTCAAAAAATTTATCGCTACCACACAGGGGCTATGAGCGGGATGCGAGAAATTCCTTATCGTGTTATGCTTGATCGAAAGCCTGATTATATTATTCGGCGTGCAATTAAGGGAATGATGCCAAAAACTAGGCTTGCGGAAGCTCAAATGAAAAAGTTGCGTATTTATGCAAAAGAAGAGCACGATATGCATGCACAATCTCCACAATCCGTTAACATCTAATAGGGACTTATGAAAGAACAAGAATTTATAGGAACTGGCAGAAGAAAAACAGCGGTTTCTTCTATTCGTCTGCGTCCTGGTACTGGCAAGATAGAAGTAAATGGAAAGAAATTCGAAGAGTACTTTCCTTTAGCTCTGCAAAGAACAACCATTTTATCGCCTTTAAGCGAAGTGGATAATCCTGAAAGCTACGACCTTATCATCCGTGTAAAAGGTGGTGGTATTGAAGGTCAGGTAATTGCATCTAGACTGGGTATTTCTAGAGCTTTAGTTGAGAAGAACGCAGACAATCGCCAAGCCTTAAAAGGCCTAGGCTTTCTAACTCGCGATTCTCGTAAAAGAGAGCGTAAGAAGTATGGACAACCAGGAGCTCGTAAGCGCTTCCAGTTCTCAAAACGTTAGTTTTCCCTCCTTGTTTTGTAGGGCTTTATTATTTAAAGCCCTTTTCTATTCTGTGAATTTTTTTCAAGCTCTAGACGGGCAGGATAAAGAACTTCTTTAAAAAGAATTTCTGCAACTTTTTTGATATCTTCTTCTGTATGTTTATCAGGATGCAAGACAAGGCTCCATCTTCTAAAAGCCGTTCTGAGCTCTTTTTTTGAAAAAGAAGGACTCAATTGCAAAAGATTGCTTGCAGATGGATTCTTTAAAAAAAGATTAAAGAAACTTTTAAATTCGTCATCTTGACAAGCATTTACTATTGTAATCTTGTCTTTGAGGCGTTTATGCACAGATTCTATCTGCTCGTTTCGCTGCGAATTCTGTTTTTCTTCTAGTTGTTTTTTTACCTGGTCTCTTACCCATTCATAAAAGCTTGCTTCTATATCGATATAATTTTCATCTATTATTTTGTGGTTGAAACAATCTAAAGATCCTCCATTAATAAAGATGTTAAACCCTTCAGGACGGGTCCATGCAGGTAATTTGCTACCAATGATTTTTTGGGCAAAATGATAGCTGGAGAAGGCCATACTTGGAGCTATTGTTAGAGCAAGTAGAGAGCTTCCAATAAATAAAGAGATAGGGGAAATAGAAAAGGAGGAAGCCAAGCAAAGAGCAAGCGTAAGAGGCAGGGCCACGCAAAATAAAGGCATGGCTAAATTGGTAACAACATAAGCAAGGTGCTGTATGGGAGATGCAATGATTTTTTTTTGGATAATCAAGCTAATTTGATGGGATGTAGCACCTTTATATTTAGCATAGAAAGCTTCACAGATCCCCACACCTATATCAACTGAAGCTGTAAAAGGTGTTGCACACATGATAATAGGCCAGCAGAGATAACTTATTACCACACACTGACTATCCTTTAGCAGATCAGCTAGAAAAAATTTAAAAAAATTATTTGAATTCTTTGCCATATATAATGATATTTTATTGTGGCTCTCGTTGAGATAGTAAAGTGGCTTCTCAATCCATTGGAAAGCAGAAGGACAAACTGAATAAGCTACAGCCTCTGATGAATTTAAAATAGAAACAGTCATTTTTTTTCCTTCTTAATATAAATTTTATACATTTAATTGTATGTTAATTTATAATTTAAATCTATTAAAAAACGATTTTATTTAAAATAGCATAGTAAAGAAACAAGAGCTTTAACCTTTGGAAAAAGATATAAAGCCTTGAGTATATATTAGTTCTATCTTTTAGGAACCAGTATATGTTTTTATGATAAATCTATCCATATTTTAGATTGGAATACGGCATCTCCTATAACAATTTCTTGCAGGAATTACATGTTTTTTTTGATATTTTAATCTTTTAACATATAAGAACTTAAGATAAAATTTCACATTTTATTCTCTGTACAGGCATGTTATCAAAATTTTAATAAATCCTTAGTCTTCAAAGTATATGTTTTAAACTGCTTGCTCCTAGGAAGGCTTTTAGTAAAAAGTAATAATTGAGGTTTTATTTATAAGTAGATATAAACAACAAGCAAAAAAAATAGGTATTCATTGGAATGAGTAGTTTTGCAAATAATCTTTTAAGAAGATATGAACATGATCAAGAAGTAATTATGGCACACATTCATGCGATTGTTTCTACAGTTGCAAATAATGATTTGGAACTTCAAGCTATCCGAGAAAGAATACATCAAATCTCTATAAATGAAATACATAACGAATCTGGAACTATTTTTCAAGTAGAGCAAATCAGCGATCCTTCAGACAAGGAACCATTTTTATTAAGGATCATATTTTATCTGATCTCACTAAAGAGACTTTAATTCTTTTCCAAAATCTAGAACCTTCTATATATATTTTTATGTTAACTAAAGCTATTTATCTATTTACTTTAGGCTCTAAGAACAATGATCAAATTCCACGTTTTTTTACCTTGAAAACAAAAGAACGCATAGAGACTCAACGCAAAAAGTTTATAGGTTATCAAGATAAAGAGTCTATTGCAAGTAAGCTACAAGAAATTATGAAAGATTTCAGTGCATTTGAAGATATACAGAAAAAAGATATGGAAAGCATACTTGCTTGTTTAAAAGGGATTGCTTATGAAGAAATACATAACGGTTTACTTGCTACAAAATGTTTGATGGATGCTCTATCTGATTCAAAATATCAAGATAATATATATACTCGATGGATTTTAAATTACGGATTTATAATATGGAAATTTTTAACAAGAAGGCTCTTTAGTTCTTCTTCATATTTAGGAATATTTTTAAAAAAAGCAAAAATGGTTTCTTTAAATTCTGT
>JBAUFS010000118.1:0-7764 GCA_049679255.1 Candidatus Rhabdochlamydia sp. | reverse complement strand
TGCTGTCAGGAATAGCAAATTATTGTCTCAATCCAGACAAGCCACGTTTGTTTTTTCATCGAAAAGAAATTGATCAAACAACTATTTCTGAATATGTATGATGGTTCCTTATGTTAAACTGGCGTTAGATATTAGAGGGTCGATCTGTTTAGTAGAAACAAGCTCTTCGCAATGCTGTTTTGCTAGACCAAGAAGACTCTCTAATCTTTCTTTATTCTCTTTGGTAATGGTATTTTGTTCCCTGGCTATATCAAAATCTTTGAGAGCAGCACTTAATAAACCGGCTAATTTTGAGCTAATCATTTTACTTTGTTGGAAACTCACCATAAGAAATTTTAGTTTTGCAATCATCATAGGAGATTGGCGTTGTATTTCTTGTAGTTGCTCAAGAGAGAATTCCTCTTCTGAAATCTCCAAAAGGTTTTGCTTGGTTTGTCTTAAGGCTTGCTCATTAAAAAGAGCATTTGGAGATGCTTTTTCAAGCATCTTCTCTGCTTTTTTTGTTTGCCCTGAATAAGATGGTAAAGCACCTGACATAAGACTCTCCTATTATTTTTTAAGTAACTTTGTCGTCTATTCCGCAGATTTATAACCTTTTATGTTAACAATTCATTATTTAGCCTCATTTATTATATTAACATGTTTGAACCTAATTAACAATTTATCTAATGCATAATACATATAAAATAAATTTGATTTACCTAGGAAAATTTTCTACCTATTTATTTTTTTCTTGAGTTTTGTCGGGCTGCCTAGAAAAGAAGAACCCACTGATTAGAAGAAGCAAATTGGTCTATTGTGTGGCACCTTCCTCAAGATCAATTCATTTTGAAGATGCTAAGCATATAGTCATTTATAGGGAGTTTGATTCTCTCCACCTCCAATTGGTTGGGTGCGTTAGCATCCATTTCATGTTGATTAAATCTCTTTCAGGTCAAGGCTTTTTTTCTGAAATAACAACCTCTTCCAAATCGGCATTACTAAAATCCGAACCCCATCCACTTCGATTGTATCGTGTTCATTTTCCGTAAGAATGATCCCTTCCTGCAAATCGTAGGTTCTCATCGCTTCCATCAGTCCTTCAATTTCCCGTTTTTTTACCTCGGGATTCGATAGACTTGTCGTCACTTGTATAGCTTGAACGATCCGATTCCCTTCTCTCAGAAGAAAATCGCATTCTTTCTTCTCCTTGTGGAAATAGATTTCTTTTGACTGCATTCTAAGGTGAAGAAATACCACATTCTCCAAGAGACGCCCTCGATCTTCGCTCACCCGGAATCCAGTCGTTCGAATCAGAGCTGGATCGATCATGTAGCATTTTTTATTGGATTGAATTTGTTTTTGCAGGGAGTGGCTGTAGCGGTAGACAAAGAAGTAGAGATAACATTGCTCCAAATAATCGCAATAATTTGCGATAGTGTGAGGACTGCTTACACCAACAGTTTTAGCCAGATTTGTATAGCTAAATTCTTTCCCTATATTGCTTGCTAAGTAGTAGACTGTTTCCCGCAACGCTTTTTCGTCCTGAATTTTATAGCGAACAATAACGTCACGGTAAAGAATCCCTTCCAGCAAGTCTTTCAGATATTCTGTTTTTTCAAATTCTACGTATTCTGGAATTCCCCCATTTTTTAAATAATTGGAAAAATGATGCAGGATCATGCCAACATCAGTAGTCGATAGAGCTTTTTTGGAAAGCGCTTCGGGATACCCATGGCGTACGATTTCGAAAAAAGAAAGCGGAAACACTTCCAATTGAATATGCCTACCTGTTAAATGTGTCCCCAATTCTTTGCTCAAAAGCCTTGCATTCGATCCTGTAATATAGATCTTTTTTCCCTGCTCATATAGCCTTCGGACAAAGCGCTCCCAGCCTTCAATATTTTGGATTTCATCAAAGTAAAATATGGACTGATCTCCGAATAGCTCTATGAACACCTCCAGCAACGTTTGAAAATCTTTTACTTGGAAATGTACAAGCCGTTCATCATCGAAGTTAAAGTAGTAATCTGAACAATTATTTGCCTTGAGCAATTCAAACTGCAGCATGCGTTGGATGGTCGATTTTCCAGATCTTCGGATTCCGCTGAGGATAATGATATTTGGGTCGTTTACAAAACTCTGGATCGTTTCAGTCACTGTACGGCAATAAAAATTCTTTGGGGATCGATATTTGAGTTGATCCATGATGATTTGCTTGAGAATTTCCCGGTTCATGTTTTCCTCTCTTTTCCCTCGATTATACCATAAAACCGTGTATTTTCAATACATGGTTTTTCATATAACCGTGCATTTTAAACACATGAAATATTAATATATTAATTATCAATGACTTAAAAAAAATTTGCGATTCAAGTCTTGAGAGACTTGGGATAAGATTAAACACCTCTAACATTTTAAGGCTTCACTTCAAAAGCGAAACCTTGTTTTCAAGGGATTTTTATTAATGTCCTCGATGCTTCTCTTTTCTTTTTTCTTGCCTGAGTGCAAATTGGTCATCTTTGCGAGCTTGTTTTTCGGCACTGCTAATGCTTTTCTTGTCTTTCTTGTTCTTTTTAAGCTCTTCTCGTATGTAGTCTTGCGCTTGAGTTGAAGGTTGTGTCGTTTCCTCCATCCTTGCCATTTCACGGCGAACTTCTCTTTGTACTCTCTTTGGATTCATGCGCTGGGTTTGAATATTGATTTCCTTAGCTTCTCCAAATTTTAGTTCATGATAAGATTTAAGAACAAACTCATGAACCTCAGGATCAGACGGCTCCTTACCAAAAATATGCCTTGCAATTGCATATCCTTCTTTATCGGTCCGCTCAAAAGTTCCTACCCAAAATCCCTTTTCAAAGAAAAGCGTTGCTTTAACTGTAGCCATTTCATTCTCTTTATATATCTCAAGATGCTAGCACTAGCATACTTTCTTAGATTTGAAAAGAAACAATCTAACTGTCTATAACTTTACTAAATTTCACAAAAATAGCATCTTTTTGTGAAATTAAAAGAAATTATATTGTCAATATTCACAAAAAGATGCTATTTTTGTGAAAAGAGGCAATGAAAATGTGCCAAAGTATTGTATTTATAATAAAAAATAGAATTATCGAGCATGGTCGCGGATGGTGTTTTACCTCAATGCACTTTTCGGATCTGGGTAATGACACCTCTATTCGAAAGGCTCTTTCACAGCTTAAAAAACAAAAAGTTATCCGCAGGCTCGCCCAAGGCATCTATGATTATCCAAAAATGCATGACCTACTGGGTACAATTCCCCCAGATTTGAATGAAGTCGCTAAGGCTATTGCAGAAAAAAATGGAGTTCAAATTCAACCTGCTGGAGCTCATGCTGCTAATTTAGTGGGCCTCTCTTTACAAGTTCCTGGTCGTGTCATATTTTTAACCGAAGGCCCTTCTAGAAAAGTCAAAGTTGGTAATCAAGAAATTATTTTTAAAAAGACTACGAAAAAAATCATGTCTTCTGCTGGAACTAGAGAAGGTCTTTTGATTCAAGCTTTGAAAAATTTAGGGAAAGATCATATCGACCAGGTAACCTATGCTCAAGTTTCCAAGTTCTTAAAAGATTCAACTGAAGAAGAAATTAAAAAAAACATGAAATTTGCTCCTGCATGGATACGAACTCTTGTTTTTGAAATTATGGAGATCAAACCATGAATGAAATTCATCTTTTGTCTAAAGATGAGCGAGAGCTTTTCTTTAGAGCTGCAACTGATATTAAAAACATGCCCTTTGAAATTGTTGAAAAAGACTATTGGGTCGTATGGGTTTTAGAAAGACTGTTTTCGCTAGAGAAGATGAAGCCGTACCTCACCTTTAAAGGAGGTACGTCCCTTTCAAAAGTATATGGATTAATTGACCGTTTTTCAGAAGATATTGATCTTTCGATCGAAAGAGAGTTTTTTGGTTTTGGTGCGCCGTATGATCCTGAAAGTGCACCTTCCAAGAAAAAACAAAATGCCCTCATTGACAATCTTTCAAAAGCTTGCTCTAATTATGTTCAAATTCAGATGTTAGCTGATCTTAAAAACGTCTTTGCTGCAAAACTCGGAACAACTGATGGATGGCAAGTCTTTTCTGATCAAGAAGATCCCGATGCTCAAACATTATTATTTGAATATCCAAGCAAAACCTCAAAAGCTGGATACATTCGCCCGCTTATAAAAATTGAAATTGGTGCAAGATCAGAACACTGGCCTGTCAGCGAACATAGAATAAAGAGCTATGCTAAAGAAGCACTAAAAGAAAAAATCCATGAATCTGAAATATTGGTTCGTGTGCTGAATGCTGAACGGACTTTCTGGGAGAAAGCAACTATCCTTCATCAATATGCACATTTACCCGAAGGCAAAAAGCTTCCACCACGAATCTCAAGGCATTACTATGACTTCTTTCGTTTGCTAAATTCGGAAATTAAAGAGAAGGCTCTTATTGAGACCTCTCTACTTGAATGCGTTGCCATCCATAAAAGCATTTACTTTGCATCAAGTTGGGCTAACTACGGAACAGCTCGGAAGGAAACCTTGAAGCTCTTTCCTCCGACTCGGGTCTTAAAAGAACTTAAGAAGGATTATGCTCTGATGCAAGCCATGTTTTTCAGAAAAATCCCAGATTGGGAATTAATTCTAAAAACGATCGAACAGTTTGAAAAAGAGTTTAATAGCCTTAAATGAAAACTATCACTCAAGAGCAACTTGAAGCGCCTGTATAAGCTGTGTGTAATCTTTTGCTTTAAGATCAAGAGATGTGATTACAGAGAGCTCAGAAGAAGAAAAGCAAGATGGATGAATCCACCAATCTTCAAAATAGAATCCAGAAATTGACACATCTGAGCAGAGTAAATGATAACCAAATGATTCGAGGATTTGACGTTCTTGCTTTCTATATAAATCTCCATAGCGATAAAAGTCATGCTCAATGGTTATGACTTTAAAAGTATAATCTTTAAAAGGTATGTTTTTTAGAACATCGGTGTAACCTTCATCAATATCTAAAGAGAGATAATCTATGACTTTTGGAAAAGATTGCAAAATGGTACCATAATCAGACTTGGTAGCGTCCTCATGCAGTAAAAGGTTATTTCGGACAGCATACCATTGTTTCGTATGTTCTTTAGAAATATCAATACTTACCCCACTCCATTCAAGCTCCTTTTCAAAAAAATAGGAATTATTGGTATTGATTGGATCTCCTGCTCCGATTTCAAGGTAGTAACCTTGATCTTGTTTTCCAAGTAAACCATAGAGAATCATATAAACAAATCTATCTTGAGAGGCTTGAGAATAGTAATCCGCAGCATCTAATAGGTTAAGCCTGGTCCCACGATCTGCAGAGTGTGATGCTTGCAAAAAGGGAAACGGCAACTCATTAAATTCAAACGCATATGTTAAAGAAGTCATTGCTAAAATCTTGCCTACTAAAAAAGTTCCAAGTCTCATTTTCATCCCCTATAAATTAAAATTTAATTTTTAAAGTTAAGTAAGAGAGACAATTTTTGTCTAATCAAAAATAAAGGCTGGAATTTATCGTGTAAGGAGAAGGCTTAATATGAATTGACGTTGTCTAAGCAGTCGATCAACGAGTCTCTTTTGATTATTTAAGCAACATTAAGCTCTGGCTATTTTACTTAATGCATAGTTCTAATACTTCGGGCATAGCTCGAATCATAAATTGATCAAAAAGTGGAACTGTAAATTCTAGATCTCCATAGGCTGGACTATAAATCATCCCTTTTTTAATTAATGTTGCCCTGATTGGACTAAGACGCGCTACTTTAACTTTTAAAATATCTGCAATATCCCCAATACGATGAGCACCAGGCCCCATCTCAGCCATTGCTCTTAAGAAATACTTTTCAGTAGGAATTAGTCGATCAAAGCGAACTCGAAAAAAGTTCTGGTCTAACCGTGGAATAACTATCGCAGTTGCATCATGAACTATTTGCAGAGTAATTAAATTGATGTTCGCTAGGTTCCAGGTTTGATATCCCCATTCTTGAAGGAAATAAGGATAGCCTTTAGTCAAATGATATATTTCCTTTAAAGCTAGCGAGTCAAAATGGACTCCAGCAAGTTGGGCAGGTTCTTTTAAAGCTTTGGCAGCATCTGTTTCTGACAATGCTCCTATATCCGGGAAACTAAAAAGCCTTTCTACATAAGACTTTGACTCACCTGCCAGCCCTGGCAAAATGGGCAGACCTGCAGCTAAAAGCACTAAGGGAAGCTGACGCTGCTGTATTTTATGCATAGCCATAATTAGCGCCCCAAGCTCTTTTTGGCTAAAATATTGGATCTCATCAATTAGAATAGCCACAGCAGAGCCACTGTCTTCAGCAGCTTCTGCTATAGCAACAAAAAGATTAGGCAAATCAATTTCTAAATCACCACTATCGGCTGAACCTATTTCAGGATTAATATCTAATCCTATAGTGATATCATTCACAGTTAGCTTAAGAGCACCGATAAAACTGCGTAGCACTCCCAATCCACGCTTAACTTTATTGCTAGTCCTTGCAAAGCGATCTAGCTCAAACAAAAGACTTCGCAAATAAGGAGCAATTAATGCACCTAAATGTTTATTCTCATGTGCTTCTATTAGAATCGTTTTATATCCATCCTTCTTAGCCATGTACTCAATTTCATTAAGTAATACGGTCTTACCTACTCCACGAAGTCCCGTAAGAAGCATGCTTTTTTCAGAACGTTTCTGCTTTATTCGACCAAGTAGAATCCTTGCTTGTTCAAGAGTAGCCTCTCTACCTACCAAATCAGGAGGAGGAGACCCTGCCCCAGGAGAAAATGGGTTTTTAATTGGATCCATATTTTATACCAAGTTATACATGGTTATACACAAAATCTAGTATAACCATGTATAACTTGATATAAGTATTTTATCCAGCCATTTTAACAATTCGCAGAAAACCTTTTTTCAAAAATGATTTTACCTCCAGCTGATTAAACTGGCCCAAACACTACTTCTTTCATCTGCATTAATTATGAGATAACTCTCTCCAATCGAATAACCACTTTTATTAATAATAATCCGATCACCTACTCTCCATTTACAAGTATTAAATGTTCCTATCCAGCCAATTGCCCATTCTATCTCATTTTGAGTAAGGATGGCATACCCATTCTTATCAATCTTTTCAATGTAGAAGCTCTTTGCTGGATCTACAGAAACCACATCCAGATCCACTAAATACACTTCATTATTTCTCACGTTTTTTAAAATATATTCGCCCTTATATTCGATGGCTTCTCTTTCTACAATTCTTATTTCATCTCCTGATTCCCAATGAGTAGAGATGTGATCAACTACTTCATCTGCTCTACAATTCCTAATAACCCACTGAGAACCATCACTAAGAATAATCCATGCTTTTGCATGGTCATTTACTACATCTTCAAAGCTGATAGCTATATCTGGACAAGCATAGGAAAAAATTTCAAAATCGACTTCTTCTTTAGCACCCACATTGAGCACTTTCTGTAAAAAAAATATTGTCAATTCACTGGAGCAGGTTGAAGATCTAATTCGTAGATTTTTCTTACAGAGCTTCCAAAATAACCAAGAATTCGCTTTCTGAGAGGGGTTAGCCCTGAAATCACTACGTATGAGGTCTTTTCAATGCATATTTTTATTAACTCGATTCCCTCTAAAAGTTGGAAAATCCAACGAAGAGTCGGCTTGGCTGTTTCTTGGCGTATTTGATTTGGGAGAGTCTCTTGAAGCTCTTTAAGTGCTTTATGAAGCCGCCTT
>JBAUFS010000117.1:0-10284 GCA_049679255.1 Candidatus Rhabdochlamydia sp. | reverse complement strand
TGCTGTCAGGAATAGCAAATTATTGTCTCAATCCAGACAAGCCACGTTTGTTTTTTCATCGAAAAGAAATTGATCAAACAACTATTTCTGAATATGTATGATGGTTCCTTATGTTAAACTGGCGTTATTAATAATACTAATACAAATCCAGATGGAAGATCTTGTGAAAACTATACTCCCTTGATTCAATCGCAATTGAAAGACTGTGAAAATATAAAAAGCTCTTTTTTTCTTGTAAAGAAGCTCGATAAATTCGTAGGTTGTGTTGCTTTTTCTCCTGTAGGCAAACCATTTTGTATTAAATATCTTAAGGACTCCCAAGCCTATTATTCTTTGATCATAATCGATGATGAGAATGTTTCAACCAAAATTGCAAAAATACTACTTCATAAAAACCCAGAAGCAATTTCCCAATGTATTCAGGATTTCAAAATTAGTGAGAAAGATCGACTCGAAATCGCTATAACGGCTGCCCAGAATTTGTTCCATAAAGGTATTTCTCAAAAAATTCAAAGTTCTGGAATTAAAGATCAACAAATATTAGTCCAAATCGCAAAAATTGCTGCTCAATATGAATCTGGTTTTTCCAGCTATATTCAAAATTATGAGATCGAAGAAGAAAAGGATCGAATTGAAATAGCAAAGCTTGCTGCTCAGAAAAACGGAGAAGGAACTTCTCAATTCATTAAGAACTATGGAATCACAGACCAAAAGGCTCTTTTCGAAATAGCCAAGCTTGCTGCTCAGCAAAACGGATGGTTTACTTCTGCATACATTAAGAACTATGGAATCACAGACCAAAAGGCTCTTTTCGAAATAGCCAAGCTTGTTGCTCAGCAAAAAGGAAATGGAATTTCTAAATTCATTGAGCTCTATGGAATCACAGAGGAAAAAGATCGAATCGAAATAGCCAAGCTTGCTGCTCAGCACAGTGAAAGAGAAGTTTCTGAATTCATTAAGAACTATGGAATCACAGATCAGAAGGCTCTCTTCGAAATAGCCAAGCTTGAGGTTTGGAAAAACTCACATGTTCTTTCTCAATGGATTGAGAGCTATGGAATCACAGATCAGAAGGCTCTCTTCGAAATAGCCAAGCTTGCTGCTCAGCAAAACGGAGAAGGAACTTCTGAATTCATTGAACTCTATGGAATCACAGAGGAAAAAGATCGAATTGAAATAGCAAAGCTTGCTGCTCAGCACAGTGGAAGAGGAATTTCTGAATTCATTGAGCTCTATAGAATCACAGATCAGAAGGCTCTTTTCGAAATAGCCAAGCTTGCTGCTCAGCAAAACGGATGGTTTACTTCTGAATTCATTGAGCTCTATGGAATCACAGATCAGAAGGCTCTCTTCGAAATAGCCAAGCTTGCTGCTCAGCAAGACGGAGAAGGAATTTCTGGATTCATTGAACTCTATGGAATCACAGAGGAAAAAGATCGAATCGAGATCGCCAAGCTTGCTGCTCAGCAAGATGGAAGAGGAACTTCTGAATTCATTCAGAACTATGAAATCACAGATCAGAAGGATCGAATCGAAATAGCCAAGCTTGCTGCTCAGCAAGATGGAAGAGGAGTTTCTGAATTCATTAAGAACTATGGAATCACAGAGGAAAAGGATCGAATCGAGATCGCCAGATTTGCTATTGAAACATCTATTTTAAATAGCTCAACAATGGGCTTTTGGACTTATTTATCTAACTATGATTTATCAGATGAAGCATTAGAAAAGATTCAACTGCTTTATGCCTGTTGTCATGGTACAGATCATATAGAAGATTCCTCCCTGCAAAAGTTTATCGATGATCATACACAACCTAGAGGTTTACCTTCCCTTGCTCTTTTTAATCAAAAAATTCTTGAAACAGAAAGACAGATTTCTACAGAAAAAGACCCTTATAAGCGAGAGATACTACAAAAAAAGAAACAAAGACTCCGTCTGTGTGCTTCCCTTATATTAGAAAAAAGCAATAGTTCACTTACTGAAGATCAGCAAAGCTATTTTATTACAGCGCTAGAGCATCGCAATCAAAAAGAATCTCTCTTTTTGCTACAGATTCTTGCAAAAAATTGGGAGAACCCGGACTACTTTCCTGCTTATCAAAAACTTGTCGATAACAAAAAGCATTTGATTTTACCTATGATATTTGTAAGTCAATGGCTTATACAACGTCCCTTAAGCCCTGTTTGTGAAACAAACCTCACAGAAATGACAAATTTCCTGAAAGCAAACAAACAAAGAAGTAGTCTTCGAGATGCTAAAGGGATTTTATCCAATCTACTAAAAGCTTTAATTGCTTTAACTCGTTCTCATACCACCTCCTCAGAGAAAAAAATCCATCTTCTGAATCAGTGCTTGCAAGTCTCTTTGCCTATAGATGAAGCAAAAGGATGGGAAAAGCGTTGTAAAAGAGCTTTAGACACAACCTATGTTCTTGCCACTATGAATTTGCTTGAACCGATGCTTCATGAATTAAATGACAACTATAGTTTTGAAAGCATCATTTCTTTATTCAAGACAAAATTACAAGATATTTTTGATACGCCTATAGAGCATTTTTATGAAAAATATTTAAAAATGGAAGAAACCCTACGGGTTCCCTTAACCCTTCTTAAGTATGCCAGTAATTTAAAGAGCAATAAAGAACCTAGAGTGTCTGAAGAGCTTCAACGATTAGTCACACATATTCTTGAAGACTCAGTGAAGCAAGAGCGTTACCAAGTTAAAAACAATCCTCACTTGACACGAATGAAAGAAGGCTTTCCTGAAATATTCCAAGCTTGGCAAATCACACAAGAAGCGATAAAAGTCATACCAGGAAAAGCAAAGCAGGAATCCATGGATTTCTTTGCTTTCTTGAAAGAAAAAATTCTTGAGGATAAACACTGGCCACAAGTTCCCTTAGCATTAACTCAGTATCTTAAACAAGAACCTTATTCCACTGAGAACATGCAAGAAACCGATCAACAGATTGTTCTCTTGTGTAAAGAGTTGTGCGATCAATCGATAGATTTTTCTGAAAAATTAACGGTTCTTACCACGCTCTCCTCATTAATAGGTCAAAATGAGTTCAAAAATGATATCGATTCTTTATATACGAACTTACAAACAACCGATCAAAAGAAAAGCGTTCTTGTCGTTGATTCTGATGATTGGCAAGACCTTTTTCTCTCAGGAACAGAGGTCTTAGGAAGTTGTCAAAGAATTGATGGAGATCCTAATCTTAATGTATGTCTTATGGCCTATGTTTTAGATGGTAAAAACCGAATTCTTTGTGTTAAAGATCCTTCTACCGGAACAATTTTGGCTCGCTGTATTTTCCGCCTTTTGCTTAAGGATGACCAGCCAGCGCTTTTTCAAGAAAGAATCTATCCTAGTCCTTGTAAATACGAAGAGCTGCTAAATACACTAGCAGAAACCCGCGCAAAAGAACTAGGCCTTGAGCTTTTTACTTGTAATACACAAGACAATCTTAGCTCTGAAACATTCATACTTGAATCAAAGGGAAGTTGTTCTCCTTATGAATATGCTGATGCTTCTGAAGGAAAAACCAATGGCAAATTTACCATAGATCAGGCAAAAAAGGTTATTATTGGTAAATAGTCTTAAATAATGTTTTGATCCATTTCAGAATATTGAAATTGCGCTTGCTATATTTGGAGTTATAATTGAGAAGCATGGGAGCAGTAATTTTAGTAACCTTTGGGAAAGTGGGAAATCGATGTCATCGATTTCCCACTATAAGGAGAAAAGAGCTTTTCCTAAAATTCATTCCTGTTAAGTCATTTTGTTATTTAATTGAGTGCTGTTTTTTTTTCTTGGCTTAGCAGCTGAAAAAAATGCTGAGCTTCTTTGCAAGCAACAGAAGATAGACCGATTAATCCGATTAAATTTGGAAAAGTCATTAAGCCATTCATAATATCTGCTAGAGGCCAGACTATTTCTATACTCATAATGGAGCCTAAGAATACACAAAAACAAAATAGTATTCGGTAACTTTTTAACAAAGATCCTCCACAGAGGAACTCCATACTTTTCTCTCCGTAATACGACCATCCAATGATGGTGGTGTAACCAAATAAGATAACTCCTAAAATCACAATAAATTCCCCTCCGGGAATAATAGAGCGAAAAGCCTGAATCACAAGAGCTACTCCGTTAAGCGCTTCTCCATTTGCTCCCATTGTCCCTAAAACATCGGTTACCGAGATAACAAGCGCTGTAATTGTACATACAACAAAACTAGAAAAAAATACCCCACTCATGGAAATCAAGGCTTGTCTTCCCGGTACATCGGTTTTTGCTGCTGCTGCTGCAATAGGCGCGCTTCCCATACCCGCTTCATTTGAAGAGATTCCTCTAGCTGCGCCTAATTGGATTGCCATCATAACAGATGCTCCCAAGAAACCGCCAACTGCTGCTTGTCCTGTAAAAGCTGTTTGGATAATTGTTAAAAATCCTTCCCAAACACGGTCATAGCGCACACATAAAATAAACAAACCTGAAATAATATATAAGAGAGCCATAATCGGTACTAACAAACTACTAATCTTAGCAATATTTTTAATACCTCCAAATAAAACAAAAGCAGTAAGAATCGCCATAATCATTCCAGGCCAAATAACCGAACAAGAAACAAGCTCTGTACAAGCTATTGCAATAGAGTGTGCTTGTATGAGATTTCCCCCACAGAGGGTAGCTAGTAAGCAGCAAATAGAGAAAATCACTCCTAGCCATTTTAATTGTAGACCATTTGCTAAATAGTACATAGGTCCGCCGCACATCCTCCCGCTTGCATCTACCTCTCGATATTTTACCGCTAAAATGGCCTCAATGAATTTAGTCGCCATCCCTACAAGGGCAATCACCCACATCCAAAAGACGGCTCCAAACCCTCCTGCAACAATTGCGGTTGCAACTCCTGCAATACTACCAATTCCAATGGTTGCAGCTAATGCTGTCATCAGGGCTTGGAACTGGCTAATGTCTCCTTCAGCATCCTGATCCGATCTAGTAAATGCTAATTTTAAGGAATAGCCTAAATAACGAAATTGCATTCCCTTTAAACGAATCGTAAAAAATATTCCTACGCCAATAAGTAGAAAGAATAAAACATAACTCCACATCCATTTATCTAATTGATTTAAATACCAAACAAACATTTTATAAGTCATTTTTACCTTGGGTTATAAATTCTTATGCAGCTTAGCTGTGTTAGCAGTTGCGCATTTTTTATACATATGCTAGGTTGAAACCAATGTTTTTCTGATCTAGAACTTTATGAAGCAAATACAAATACTTCCTCCTGCTATTTTAAAAAAGCAATGTCCTATCTCCAAATCCGCACAAGACTTTCTCATGCAATCCAAAGAAAAGGCAAATGCAATTGCAGCGGCTGTTGATCCTAGCAAAGTATTTTTTATCGGCCCCTGTTCTATTCACGATATCGACTCAGCTATTGCTTATGCCGAATGTTTTAAAAAACTTTGCAATACTTTGAGTAATCGCTGTTTTTTAGTCATGCGCGTTCATTTACAAAAACCTCGTACAATTACAGGCTGGAAAGGTTTGATGTACGACCCTCATTTAGATGGAAGCAACGATATCCAAACAGGATTAATCTGGTCTCGTAAGCTTCTAACCACTCTTGCTGAAATGCATGTTCCTTGTGCAATGGAGTGGCTTGATCCTCTTTCTTCTTGTTTCTTAAGCGACTTAATCACTTGGGGGTTTATTGGAGCTCGTACTTCTAGTTCTCAAGTACACCGCGAATTAGCCTCTAGTTTTTATTTCCCTGTAGGTTTTAAAAATCATACGGATGGCTCTTTAGAAGACGCGATTCACGGAGTTTTATCTGCCAAAGAGAAGCATACATTTATGAGCATCAACCAAGAAGGGATCGCATGTGCCTTTCAATCTGCGGGAAATCCTCATACGCACCTTGTTTTAAGAGGTTCTCATCAAGGAATTAATTATGATTCCAAGTCAATCAAAACAGCTTTAAAAAAATTAGCCACCGTTAATTTACCCCAGCGCATTATCATTGACTGTGCGCATGACAATTGCGAAAAGCAATTCCAAAAACAAAAAAATGTCTTTCAATCTGTCTTAGAGCAAATCTCAACCGGCGGACATGAAATTTTAGGAGTGATGATAGAGAGTCATCTAAAAGAAGGCAACCAAATTCTAGAGCCCGATAAGTTAGAATTTGGCCTTTCCATTACAGATCCTTGCTTAAATTGGGAAACGACTGCTGAGCTGATTTCTCAAGCTAACTGCGTGATGTGCTAATCTTCAACCTTGATTAAATTTACCCACAATTGATGTTTACATTCCTTATAGATGCATCCATCTTCTGTGAGAATAGCAGCTTTATAGGTTAGAATTCCTCCTTTTTCCTCATATTCACTATCAAACAATTTATAATATTCATAATTGAGTTTATGTGTAATGGGAAAACAAATTCTCTGCTCTGAATGGTCCCAGAAGATCAGATCTAATACGGCAACAGGATTTAAAGCTAAAATTTCACTAGGTACACACCACTGGACAACTAACATTTGCCCAATGGGAGGAGCTTCTTGCCTTGGGTCGGGAGTTCCTACATGCGTGCTAGCCAAATAACGCTCATCTACCCATTTTTGCATAACAGATACGTAATAGGGCCCGCAAGAGCATAAACTCAGCAAAAGAAAAAATCGCATTCCTATTTGTAACATAATTCTCTATACTTAAGTCTAATAGATGAGGTTATCGATGCCAAAGCATTTAAAGCAAGCGGTCTCTGGGATTATCTTTTGCTCTGAGAAAAAAAAAGTCCTCCTGATCAAAAGAAGAGACATTCCTGTTTGGGTGCTTCCAGGAGGAGGCGTGGAAACACAAGAAACCCCCGAAGAAGCTGTGGTTAGAGAGATCTATGAAGAAACAGGTTTAAGCGTGCAGATTGTACGCAAAGTAGCTGAGTACTTGCCAGTAAACAAGCTTACTCAATTGACACACCTATTTGAATGCTCTGTTGTACAAGGAAATCTACAAACAGGTGTGGAAACTAAGGAGATTCATTTTTTTCTACCTTCTAAGTTACCTCTATTACCACCTCCTTATCTAAGCTGGATTCAAGATACTCTATCCCATCAGGAATTGGTTATCCGAAAAAAAATTGAAGGGGTATCTTACCTTATTTTATTCAAGATTTTATGCCTGCATCCGATTTTAGTTATACGTTATTTACTAACAAAAATAGGTATTCATATTAACACTTAAATCATCTTGTTAGGATTAACAGCAGCATCAAATTGTGCTTCTGTTAAAAAACCAAGCTGCATTGCGGCTTCTTTAAGAGAGATATTTTCTTGATACGCTTTAGAAACAACTTTTGCTGCTTTATCATAGCCGATGACAGGGTTTAAAGCGGTAGCCAACATCAGCGAGTTCTCTAAGTAATAGGCAATACGAGCTCTATTTGGTTGTATACCACTCAAGCACTTGTCCTGAAAACTACGAACTACATCAGACAGAAGTTGAATGGATTGTAGCAGGTTATAAATCATAACAGGTTTAAAAACATTCAGCTCAAAATTTCCTTGTGAGCCCGCAAAGGTAATGGTTGTATCATTTCCAAATACCTGCACAGCCACCATTGTCATTGCTTCACATTGAGTAGGATTTACCTTACCTGGCATAATGGAAGAGCCGGGTTCATTTTCTGGTAAAATAAGCTCAGCAATACCACATCTTGGACCAGAACCTAGCCAACGAATATCGTTTGCAATTTTCATTAAAGAACAGCTTAGCCTCTTTAAAGCTCCACTCATCTCAACGATAGCATCATTAGCGGCTAAAGCCTCAAATTTGTTAGCAGCTGAGACAAATACAACCTGTGTTTTCTGACTAATCGCCTCAGCTACTTGTTTTGCGTACTTAGGATGGGTGTTAAGTCCTGTTCCCACAGCGCTACCTCCAAGAGCTAGTTCTGAAAGAGAATTTAAGGCATTTTCAATAGCAGAAATTCCCTGCTTAATCTGCGTAGCATATCCAGAAAACTCCTGCCCTAAGCTTAAAGGAGCTGCATCCATAAGATGCGTGCGACCCACTTTAATAATCTCCTGAAACTCTTCCGATTTTTGATCTAAAGCTGAGTAAAATCTTCGCAAATTAGGAAGCAAGTTTTGACAAATAGCAAGCTTAGCCGCAATATGCATGGCGCTAGGAAAAACATCATTTGAAGATTGCGATTGATTCACATCATCATTCGGATGAACCGGGTCCTTACTCCCCTTTTTTCCTCCCAGTTTTACATTGGCGCGATTGGCAATCACTTCATTGACATTCATATTCGTCTGTGTGCCAGAGCCCGTCTGCCAAATGACTAAAGGAAACTGATCGTCTAAATCTCCTTTTAAAATTTCTTCGCACACGCTAACAATTACTTTCGCTTTCTGAGGATCCAATAATCCCAATTCTTGATTTACCTGAGCAGCAGCAAGTTTTACTATAACTATCGCATGAATCAAAGAAATAGGCATCTTCTCTGTTCCAATCGTAAAATTGGCTAAAGAGCGTTGTGTTTGCGCTCCCCAATAACAATCCGCTGGAACATCAACCTCTCCTAAAGAATCTCTTTCTTTGCGCATATACATATCTCTTAAATTTCTAGACCTTCCTTGTATCTTAAGATCTGTAATTTAGGCAAACTGAAATATATGTAATTCCAAAGAGACTTAATTTAGTTTTCTCTCCAAAAAATTGTTCCAAACTTTTAAGGCCTTTTCGTGTGAATGATCTGAATTAATGCAAGAAGCCTTATTTTCTATTTGAATAACTGTTTGCTCCTTCCAACGCGATTGAAAAGCTTTAGCTGATACCGTAATCTCCCAACCGTGATAAGGATCCTCTAAGCCTTATTTGTTGTAAATCTTCTGATACTTCATCAACTATAATGAAATGAGCTCCTGCTTGAGGATCAATGATGGAAACTATAGCAGATCCATAGTCTAAAAACTGCTCTCAATCCCTCTAGAGAATTTGATATAAGTGGAGTTTATGGGCTTAAATCCCACATTTTGAATATCTTGTCTTGCTATATCTTCATTCTTACCTTAAGTTACGGGATTGCAATGTAGAAAAATCTGATTGAATTATTATATCGAGTTTCGATATACTGATATGAAAAGGACACTCGAATTGATTACATCCTTCTCCGATGATGAAACAGAGAATATTTATAATGGCATTAATACGAAAAAGGCTAGGCAGAGACTTAGTCAAACCTTATGGGAAAAGGCTACGACTAAGCTCGATATGCTCAATAAAGCATTTCGATTAGAAGATTTGAAAATACCCCCGAATAATAGGTTGGAGAAGCTCTCGGGAGATCTTGCAGGAAAGTATAGCATTAGAATTAACGATCAATATCGGATCGTTTTTAAGTGGGATGCAGACAAACGCGAAGCATCCGAAATCAAAATAACTGATTATCATTAGGAAAAAAGTATGTTGCCAACACATAGAAAGCCAACGTCACCAGGCAAGATTCTATTGGAGGAATTCCTAGAGCCTTTAGGAATCTCTCAATCCGCATTTGCTGCTCATTTAGGAGGATCATGGACGCAGCCGAAGCTAAGCGCAATCATTCATGGTAAGCGATCAATTACCGAACAAATCGCTTTGGATTTTTCTGATGCTTTAGGAATGTCTCCCGAATTTTGGATAGGATTACAATCCGATGTAAATTTGTGGGAGGCTAATCAAAATCGTACAAAGATTTCGCGTATCAGGTTTTCTTTAACTGGAAGAAGAACTGCTAAGAAACACAAAACTACCTCCACTAGATCCAACTCTTGATTTACCAGCAAGCTTTACTATAGCTATTGCACGGATCAAAGACATAGGCATCTTCATTGGCTAAAGAGCGCTGTGTTTGCGCTCCCCAATAACAATCCACTGGAACATCGATCTCTCCTAAAGAATCTCTCTCTTTGCGCATATACATATCTCTTAAATTTCTAGACCTTCTTTGTATCTTAAGATCTGTAATTTAGGACAACTGAAATGTATGTAATTCCAAAGAGACTTAATTTAGTTTTCTCTCCAAAAAATTGTTCCAAACTTTTAAGGCCTTTTCGCGTGAATGATCTTTTTGGGAATGAGCACAGGTAGACTTATACCATTAGCGAAAAATAAATTCATAAAGTAGCCCAATTTCTTGTGCAAAGCTTTTGGACCCTATCTGGAGTATCAACAAAATAGTTCCAGGCTTCACAGCAAGCATCTAGAATATCCTCGTAA
>JBAUFS010000116.1:0-62819 GCA_049679255.1 Candidatus Rhabdochlamydia sp. | reverse complement strand
GTAGCCCTTGGGCATTTGCTCCTCCTTTGGTATTTTTTTTGTCTTAAAAACACCATAGAAGTTGCAGCCATCTCTGACCACTTTAAATTTTAATCTATTTGTCGCACTTCTCTATTGAATGGGCCAGGTGAAAAAACACAGAACGCAAGTAGTTTAAGAAGATAAGGAGTAGGTTTTTCTAAAGTGATCTCAAGAGTTTTTGCATCTCTTGCTTTGATCCCTACCTCATCAAGGGAAACAAGCCCTTTTTTTGCCTTATCTGCATTTTTTATAGGGGAAAATAACTGTGCATTCATAGAAGGAAAATCGGGTTTAAGAATATCTTTCCAAGAGTGTTCAAAGTCATAAGCGGTAACAGGAGTATTATTAGACCAAACAGTATCTCTTAAGTGGAAAGTATAGGTGAGATTGTCCTCAGATATATCATATGACTTTGCTTGAGCAAGCTTAATAGAGCGATCTGGATAGAGCTTTACAAGTCCTTCAAAAAATAGAAAATGCATCTGTGAAGAATAATGTTCTCCTCCTTTACGCGGATCCATGGTTTTGGGTTCTTCTTTGATATTTAGATGTAGAACATACGCTGTTTTAAAAGGAGGCTGGTGCTTAATAAATAAAAAAAGGAGCAAGAAAAAAGCGGTGAGCATAAGAAGAAAGATCTTTTTTTTCATAGGAGACACCCTTAGATTAAAATAATAAAGGAGGATATTCCCTGTAAGATTATCTGTAAACTATGAAGAGGTAATGGGTTTTTTATGAAGAGTATTGCAACAGTGTAAAATTCTTTTAATGGCATTCAAAGAATGAAATTTCGTATCTAGATCAGGATTGTATTCTACTAATTCAAAAGCAAGAGGGGGTGTTTCTTGAAATAGAGCAAAACACTTTAAGAATTCTTCAAGGTTAAGCCCATAGGGAACAGGGGTGCCCACTGCGTCTGCAAAGCTGGGATCGAGGCTATCAAGGTCAAAAGAAATCCCATATCCAATAGAAGAGGCTGTGACATGGTTAATGGCTTCTTTTAACACCTCTTGTAATCCTTTTTGTTTGATATCTTCCATGAAATAAATGTTTACCCCTAGTTGTTTTAAAAACTCTTTTTCTTCCTTTTCATAACTTCTGGTTCCAATTAGGGCGATATTCTGAGGTTTTATCTTGGGAGTAGAAGAGAGAATGTGGATCAAATGCTTATTCCCAAAGCCAAGGAGCGTTGCTAAAGGCATGCCATGAATATTCCCACTTTTTGAAGAGGAAGGTCTATGAGCGTCCATGTGAGCGTCAATCCATAAGAGGCCAATGTCTCCTTGCTTGCGATAGCCCTCTGCTACTCCAGACCACGTTCCAATAGCGCATGAGTGATCACCACCTAAAGTAATAAAAAACTCTTCTCTTTCAGCAAAAGCAAAGGTAGCTTTTGCTAGCTTCTGATTGAAATGCGCAATACTTTCATAATGATTATGTTCATAAAAGGAAGGTTGGATTTCTTGAAATAACTTTAACTCTAATGTATTTTTTAAAAAAAGAGGCGCTTTTTCACTACCTGATTGGTTCCCTCCCAATCCAGAAGCTGCTCCAATAAAAAATAAATCATCATGCATTAAGTCCTGCCAGATTTTTTTTACAATATTAAATCAGATAAATATTTTTTTTATTTAAAAGCAACTGTATAAAAAATGGAGTTATAATTTAAGAGAGGGCAATCTGTTTTTAGCTTGTGGAAACAGATATAGCTGATAGATCTTTTAAGAGTGAAAAGCTTTGAGCTGTTTAAAAACAGCTCAAAGCGTGATTAGCAGAGGTTATTTTTTATCCTCATCGTCGAGAATTTCTACTTCTGCTTCTTCTATGTTTTCTTTCTCATTCTTTGGTGGTTGAGCATCTGGTGCTGGTTGTGCGCTCTGCATCGCTTCCCCAATTTTTTGCATATGGGTATTTAGCTCTGTATGAGCAGCTTTAATAGCAGCAATATCCTTATCACCTAGTGCTTTTTTCACAGCATCTATTCTGCTTTGCACTTCTTGAGCAAGCTCTTGAGGAATGAGCTTTTTATGATCATCTAAAGCTTTTTGTGCTCGGAAAGATAAAGCTTCAGCTTCATTCTTCAGCTCTGCTTCTTCTTTATTTTTTTTGTCTTCTTCTGCGTGATCTTCTGCATCTTTTAACATGCGTTCAATCTCAGCTTCAGATAAACCAGATTTTGCTTCAACACGAATTTTTTGCTCTTTGCCACTTTTTAGATCTTTTGCTGATACATGCAAGATAGCATTGGCATCAATATCGAAGACGACTTCGATTTGTGGCATGCCGCGAGGTGCAGGAGGGATGTCTGTAAGATCAAAACGGCCAATTTCCTTGTTGTCTTTAGCCATTTTACGTTCCCCTTGCAGGACGACAATAGTAACAGCGGGTTGATTATCAGCTGCAGTAGAAAAAGTCTGTGTTTTCTTAGTAGGAATTGTTGTATTTCTCTCTACAATAGAAGTTAGAACCCCTCCTAATGTTTCAATTCCTAAGGTTAAAGGAATGACATCAAGCAATAAAACGTCTTTGATATCTCCTGACAATATAGCTCCTTGGATGGAAGCACCAATAGCTACAACCTCATCAGGGTTGACTCCTTTATGAGGTTCTTTTCCAAAGATTTCTTTTACTTTTTTCTCAACAGCTGGCATGCGAGACATTCCACCGACTAGAATTACCTCATCGATTTGTTCTTTGGTTATTTTTGCATCTTTAAGAGCTTTTTCACAGGGTTTAACCAGACGTTCAATTAAGCTATGAACTAAGGATTCTAACTTGGCGCGGGTTAAGGTTAATGCAAGATGTTTAGGGCCTGATGCATCCATAGTAATAAATGGCTGATTAATTTCGGTAGACTGTGTACCAGATAGTTCAATTTTAGCTTTTTCTGCAGCATCGCGCAAACGCTGTAGAGCCATGCTATCTTTACTTAAATCAATACCGGTTTCTTTTTTAAATTCCTCAAGCACCCAATGTAGAATAGCATTATCGAAGTCATCACCACCTAGATGAGTATCTCCATTTGTTGCTAATACTTCGAAAACACCACCGTGAATCTCTAATACAGAAATATCGAATGTGCCTCCACCTAAGTCAAAGACCGCTACTTTTTGGTCTGCTTTTTTTTCTAATCCATAAGCTAAAGCAGCAGCAGTTGGTTCTGGAATAATTCTTAAGACATCTAATCCAGCAATTTTTCCCGCATCTTTTGTGGATTGTCTTTGAGAATCATTAAAATACGCAGGAACTGTAATAACAGCTTTGGTAACTTTATGCCCTAAAAAGGCTTCTGCTGTTTCTTTCATTTTGATTAAAACTTGAGCTGCAACTTCTTCAGGGGTAATCTGTTTATTATCTACTTCAAATACTGCATCTCCATTTGCATTTTTAGTAACTTTACAAGAAAGGTTTTTAATTTCAGCTGCTACTTCATCAAACTTGCGTCCAATAAAACGCTTAGAAGAAGAGATCGTATTTTTAGAATTGGTAATGGCTTGTCTTTTTGCAGGCGCTCCTACTAAACGTTCCTTATCTTTGAAAGCAACGATTGATGGAGTGGTGTCGCTTCCTTCTGCATTGGGAATTACTTTTCCTTTGACAGCAACGCAAGAGTTAGTAGTTCCTAGGTCAATACCAATAATATCTTGTGTTTCATTAGAATTAGATTGTGTCATAATATATCTCCTTTTATTTTTTTATGTATCTTGTTCTGGTAAAGAAGGTTTTTCTAAATTGGTTGTTTCCTTCTTTTTTAATTCTGGTAAGACAGCAACCTTTACCTGCGCTGGGCGTATAGTGCGATTACTGCTTTTATATCCTTTAACAAATTCTTGAAGGATGGTTCCTTCTGGAGTTTTTTCTGTTTCTTCTGTCTCAATTGCATAATGCAAGTTAGGATCAAACATATTGCCATCAGAGCTAAAAGCGGTAATCCCGTGCTGGTTTAATGCTTCCTTAAATTGCTGTGCAATCATCTGAAACCCTTGTGCCCAATTAAGTACTTCTTTAGACATATGCTCTGTACTGCTTAAGGCTTTTTCTAAATTATCAATGGGATTTAAAAAGTCTGACAGGACATTTTCAACAGCAAAACGTATAGCTTCTTGTTTTTCTTTTTGCATTCTTTTGCGCGTGTTGTCCATTTCAGCCAATAAACGCAGGTATTTATCTTTATATTCTTCCAGCTCTTGCTCTGCTTTTTGCTGATGAGTCTTTACTTCATCTAGTTCATGGGCATCTGGTGTTTCATTTTGTTCTTTAGTCATTCTATTTCTCCTTTCTGATAAAGCGATTTATTTTCCAATAGCAAGTATGAACTCTTTTCTAAGATAAGTGGGTTTTCTTTAGATTCGAGATGGGAATGTTTAGGTTGTCTAAAGGAAATTTTATATTTGTACATACTACTTGTCAGCGAGTCTGAAATAATGGTTGCAGCTATTTCTAAAAGTCCAAAAAGTTCCCGATAAGGCAGGCGATTTGGTCCTAATATACCAAAGGCTCCGCAGATTGTATGGTGGATGTGATAGGGAACAGCTAATACAGAGCAAGAGGTCGCCTCTGGAGCAAAGATATGCAAATCATCTCCAATCCAGGAGTGTAATTTGCCGATTTGACAACTCTTATTGAGCAGAGCGCGCAGTTGTTGCTTGTTTTCAAATAAAGACAACCCGCTTGCTAATACAGATGCATCATTAAAATCAGGATAAGCTAGTAATTTAGAAAAGCCTGCTTGAAATAAGTCTTCTACACTGAAATTAGTATAAGAGACAATGTGTCTTAAGATGGCTTCCTTATATAATTTGGCGGCAAGGGATTCTTCTTCTTGATTTAATAGAGGCTTATCTAACTTATTAAGACGCCAGTTAAAATAGCTTTCTAATTTTCGCAATAATAAATGGGAAATTTTTTTATCAACATATAAGACTTCGTTATGAATGAGACCAAAATCACTTATCAGTACGCAAAGCAAGCGGTTTTGATCAATGCTTACTAATTTAATATCTAAGATAAAATCTTGATCAAAACGGGGGGCCGAAAGGAAGACAGCGCAGCTGGTTAATTCGCTTAAAGACTCGGTCACTTGATTTAAATAGACAACGAGTTCTCTTGTTTGCTTTTGAAATAGGCGGGTTGCATTCTTTTTATCTTGTTCAGATAAACGTGGCTTATTTATATGTGCTTCCGCATAGATTTTGAATCCTAGCGAGGTGGGAATACGCCCCCCAGAAGAGTGTTGTTGTTTGAGATAGCCTTCTTCTTCTAATTTCATGAAATAGTTACGGATAGTTGCTGGGCTTAAAGCTTCAAACCCTTGTTCTCTAAGCGTATGGGATCCAATCGGTTTACCTGCTTTGAGGTATAGCTCAATCAATCCAAATAGGATTAAGCGTTCTCTTTGGCTTTTAGCTGGTTTTTTAGGTGTCAATGGCTTCATGTAAAAAAATATTAAAAATTTATAAAGCCAGTATAACTGAAAGGGAGCTGAAAAATCAATAAAAATCAGCAGTCTTGAGGTTAGACTGCTAATTTTTATGGATAAATTATTGATAATGAGAGATTTATCAATCTAGGGCATTAATGATTTTGGGGTCGGTAATAATCAGAGGAAGAATATCAATTAGGCTAGGAGACCAATCCAAGCCTCGAGTATACACGATTCGAGAGGCAATTTGACAGGCAATAATCGCTTTTTTATGCATATCTGGAACTTCTATTAGAACTCTATTTTGGTATTGATTTCGTAAAAGAGGAGGGCAGTAGTTAAGTAAACACCGAACAAAGGGATCTGTAGGATCATTAGATAGGGTCATAAACTGAAAATATTGCATTAATTGATCTTTATACTGATTAATTCTTTCTGAAATCCATTCTGAAATATCGGTTAAAAACCCTTGAGTATCGCGATGTGTAGTTAATAAAAGAGTAGCTTCTTCTCGGGCTTTTATGCTTACCAATTTTAAAATTTCATTTACGATCTGCTGTTTTTCTTTAACAAACTCCGCTTGAGATAAAACCAAAGAAGTAAGTACTTCAAAAGAGGAGCAGGTAACTCCTCCTTTATTAGAAGAACTATCCTTGATAATAAGCACCCCTAATTTTTCTAAAGAGCGTCTAGCCCAGGGAGTGAGATAGAGGTTAGCTCCTTCAATAATGGCTTGTGCAGTGGGCTTTCCCGCCTCATCTAGGAAATCTTTTATATTGTTTTCGTTTAAGGTACGAGGTCTTCCTCCTGCTGGAATAAAAATATCTGCTTTCACCTGATGCACATTGTGTCTAAGCAGGTGGTTCATTTCATTTCCAGATAACCAGTCTTCTATTAACTCCCCGTTTTTCTTTCTCCAACATAGGGTTTTTTGTGCATAAGCCGTTTCTTCTCTTTTTGTGTATAAATCTAATAAAAACCCTTCATCATTGAGCTCAGATGGGGGATAGAAACGTAAAGGTTTTCCTTCCTTAAATAAACGAGCCATTATCTCTAAATCCAAGCCAATTGGATCAAAAATGGTACCTGAGATATCGATTGTTGCAAGCAGTTTAGCTGTATTAGGGTAAAATCGATATAAGTTATAGATTTGATTGCCTGCTACATCGCCATCGGGTCCTCCTGACATTTTTACAGTAAAACAGTCTTTGTTAGGATTAATGCCCAGAAATTTTAATATCTCTTCCATGTATACATTAACACCCAAAGAGGTAACTCCATATTCTTTATGGTTGATCCCTGCACCAGGCTTACTGGAGATAAAGGCTCCACCTGGCTTATAATGATAATATTGACTATACGAGGCAATCCAATCGATCATTTCATTGTGCATATTTTCATCAGGGCCTAAATAGATATATTCAGGCTTTTTCCAATAATCGATAATCCGTTTTGCTCGGAGTTTCCCATCAGGATCACAATTTAAAATAGTTAAAAAACTTTCAATATACGAGCGTTGTGTTTGATAGAGATATTCTAACTTTTGTTCTCGATGATAAGTCATAAGATGTTGCTTGATTTCTTCTTGGGGAAGTCCTTCATCTTCTAACTCTCTTTGATAGATTTCTTCTTCAGAATACAGCCTTTCATAAGGTTCTAAGAAAATGACTCCCTTAGCGCCTCCTTCTGGAATATCTTTATTTTTTTTATTTTGGGTATATGCCAAATTATAGCACTCAGCAAAGATATAGTTTCTCTCTACAAGCATCTGTTCCATTTTCTCAGGAAATACAGTACGCAGACCCCCTCTAGATAAATCGCGAAAGCGAATATGAAAACCGATAAAGTATAATCCCTTCATAAAAAAAACCGCATAGGGCAGTTCAGGGAATTTATCTTTTCTCTCATAGCAAACATTGTTAAGGTATTCTGGATCTAGACGAAAGCAAAATGCGGTTTTGTTATCACGGTAGACATTTGTCTTTAGTGTATAATCCACTAAGTTCATCGCTTGCTTAAGGATATTTTTGCGTCTGGTATCATTGATTTGATGTCCTGTATCTAGATGATCTACTAGATCCATAAATTCTCGGCGTATATCTTGATAAGCTTCTAAATTGACATTTTCTGGGTTGAACTTGGCTTCAAATGCTTGAATTACCTTCACAATTAATTCTGGATGCCGGCAGACGCCTTCTTCAATATGGCCAAAAGAATAGATATTCATATCAGCGTGAACTAGCGTTTGGTGAATAAAATAGATGATTGCTTTTACAAGATTTCCTTGATTTCCGGTTAAAAGCCCCTCGTCGACAAAAAGCTCTTCAATAATCTCTAAACCTTCAAAGTATTTTAGCGTTACAAGTTCTCTTAAAAAGTCAGAGATATTCGTTTCTTCCCAAGCAGCTTTTCCTTGAATTCCATGCAGGCCTAGCGACATAATGAGGATATTTTGTCTACTATATGCATCAACATAAGTAGCATTTACTCTTTTCATCACCAGACCATGTCGATGAATCATACGTGCCATACGATATAAAAAACTGTATTTAGGGACATTGCGCCAAGCAAATACGATTTGCAAAGAAGGAGTGTCTTTTTTTTCTTCCCAGTTTTCATTATAACGCACTTCATATTGGCAATTATCTCGGGATTTAGCACGAAAAAACATATCTAAAGCCAGAGTCAATCTCTCTTGTGGCAGAGAGCGTAAAAAATAGGAGTTTAATTCTGTAATTAGCTTATGTAAATCAGGTTCTGTTACCTGTGGATTACGCTCTTGGATTTTTTTTAAAATTTCTTTTTCTTTTTCTAGAGGAACAACATCTTCTGATTGCTTTTCCTGCGTTTCTTTAAAGACAATCATAGAAATACGCAGCAACTTTTTTACTCCAGGAAAAGGGGGAGGGGCATTAGAGGTAAAGGATCGATAGTTTTTAATGCCAAACATTTTATAATGTTTTAAAACTTTCAAATCAGCATCTGGGCTATCTAAACAAAGAGTAAATCCAAGATTTTTTAAATGAATATGAGAAAAAAAATCATTTAGATTAAAACTCATCAGATTATGAACGATTAGCATTAAACTCTCTTCGTCCATCTCTTCAAAAAAACTAGCAGGCATATGCTGCTCAACCCATTGATAGCACTCTTCAAATTTTTTACGTTCTTTTTCAATACCGTATTCTAGCGTTTCTTTAGGAAATTTGGATTGCGAGTCCATCTCTGTTAACTCCTCCGTTATCTTTTCTTATGAATAGCATGTGGAGGAAAAAAATCAATCTATTAAATATAAAAGAATGAACATTATTTGATTTTTACTAACTATCGATAGAATCTAAAAAACATACCAATACTTTTATCAATAAATGAATAAGACTAAACAGGACTGAAGGCAGCTCTTGAATTAAATTTTTACTGTTCCTAAAATATTTTTTTGTTACTCTCTTCTACTTTAACAATGTCAAAAAACGCTTAAAGCTTGTTTTAAGCTTTAAATAAAATAAATGATAACCCTGCAATCAAGAAGGAATTTTATGGCCACACCAATTAATCCATTAGCGTCCAGTGTTGTATATAATACAATAAAGCCACCATCTACTGATTCAACTTCTGCTAAAGTACAAAACATATCTGTAAAAAAAGAAGAACTAGGCTCATCATCTTCTCATATGATAACTGTTATACATCCAGGAGACCCAGAAACTCCTTTGCTTGAGGGAGATGTTATAGCTCCTGCTAACACAGAGGTAGTTTTAAGCGAGGAGGGAGTCTCCCCTTCAGAAGTCTCAGTAAATAAAACTCGAAGCATTTTTGAACGTTTTTGTTGCTGTAGAAAATAAGAAAAATGAATTTTAAGAAAGAGGTAATACTATGATGCCAGTCCTTTTTCCACCGCGCGTACCACTTAAAACAGATAATTTAGGACAACAAACCTTATCCGACACTACTCCTCTTATAAAAAGTTTGCAAGAGCCAAGGGGAAAAATAGGAGTTATATCAGAAATATTTCTTAACTGCTTTCCTTATTGTAGAAAACCAAAAAATTAAATCAAAATCTAAAGTAGAAGGGGCATGTCTTCAATAGCCGTCCAAAACCCATATGTGCAAATACGAGTCATTGTACCGTATATCATCAAAGAAACCTCCACTCATGATCCATTAAGAGTATCAATGGGCTTTATATCTCTTAAATCCGGTGATGAGGAAAAGCTATTAAAATTATTCAGTAGAAATCAAAGAACACAAGATAAATCTTTCAATAGAATGATAAGCATACCAAAGGGGACAATAATCATAGTACCAAGAAAGCGCAGCCGTGCAACATCTATTAGCTCAATAGAAGCATCAACGCGTAGAACCTCCAATTTTTTTAAGCGCTTTATAAGATATTTTTGTCCTTGTAAAAGGATAGCTTAAAAGTTTATTGCCTAAGAAGCCTTAGACTATTTAGACCTACAAGAACAGTGCCTCCTTCATGGAAGATAACCGCAAGCCAAAGGGGAACCAAACCTAAAAGAGCAGGGAGGGTTACTAATAGGATAACAGCAAGGGCTAGGACGATATTTTGTTTAACAATAGCAACTGTTCCATGGGCTTTTTGAATCATCCAATCAAGTAAAGAAAGATCATCATTGAGAAAAACAATATCCGATGCTTCGATTGCTGTAGCACTTCCTATTGTTCCCATAGAAATACCCACGGTAGCTCTTGCTAGAGCAGGAGCATCATTTATTCCGTCACCAACCATAATAAGACCTTGGTTAGTGGAAAGCTCTGCTACTTTAGTCAATTTATCTTCAGGTTTTAAATCTGCATAGATTGTAGAAATACCGGTTTGCTCAGCTACATCTTTTGCGATTTCTAGCTTATCACCTGTAAGCATAATGGGGTGAAGATTTTGATTTTTTAGTCGGTCAATTAAGGGTTTTGATTGGGTTCGTAGAGTATCGGTAAAGTGGAAGAGAAATAGAGTGTTTTCTAATAAAAGATAACTGTTTAGCGTTCCTTTTTGAAAGATCTCAGGAGAAAAGGTTTTAGGTAAATAGGGTAGAATAAATGCTGAATTACCTATGTAGACAGGGATTTTGCGGTTTTGTAAAAGAACAAAACCCTGCAAACCAGATCCTGGGATAGACGTAAAATCTAGAATTTCTAAAGGCTTAATTTGTTTTTCTTTTGCATAAGAAATAATAGCATCTGCAATGGGGTGCACAGCGGATATTTCTAATCCATAAGCTGCTTGTAGGCCTTCTTCTAAAGAGTATGGAGCTTGTTTTGGATGGATTATTTCTAATTTTGTGCAATGAAGATTTCCCGTTGTTAGCGTTCCTGTTTTATCAAAGGCTACAGCATGACATAGGGTAAGAGCATCTAAAATAACCCCTCCTTTAAGTAGGATTCCTTTACGAGCGCAGCTACTGATTGCGCTTAAGTAGGCTGTTGGAGTTGCTATGATTAATGCGCAAGGAGAAGCTGCAATTAAAAAAGATAGAGCGCGGTAGATTCCTCCTTCAGCCCCTAAATAAGAAATCGAAAAAATCCAAGGTAGCGTGATTGCAAAAATGATAAAAAGTGAGATGATGCTCATTGCATACCATTTGCCAAAACGATCTAAAAAGCGTTGCAGGCGGGGTTTTGCTTCCTGAGCTTGAGTAATAAGTTCAATGATCCGATTTAATGTGGAGTCGCTGCTTGTGCGAGCAACCTCTACGGTAATAGTGCCATCAAGATTATAAGCACCTGCTTGTACTTCATCGCCTAATCTTTTACTAACCGGACGACTTTCTCCTGTTAAATGGCTTAAATTTACAAAAGAGCTACCCTTAATAACAACGGAGTCAAGCGGAACAACTTCTCCTGCTTTGATCAGCAAGATGGTTTTAAGGGGGATATCTTTTACAGATTTCTCATAAATGGTTCCATCTTCTGCTACTACATAAGCAAATCTAGGTGCTATTTGATGCAGGCTAACCAGTGCGCTCTTTGTTTTTTCTGTAACTAAGGTTTCCATAGCTCCAGATAATTCAAATAAGACAAGCAACAGAGCACCTTCCATACCACTTCCTATTAATACCGATAAAAGAGCGGCTAAAGTCATTAGCACATCGATATTAATTTCGAGATTTTTTAGATCTTCTAAGGCCCCAATTAAAGCGGGGGTTCCTGAAAAAAAATAAACAAATAAAAGACAGAGATTAGAAAAAGCAGGATTAAAAAAGGAAAAAACAAAAGAGCAAAGCAACAACATTCCAGATATAAAAGCTGTTTTTAAAGAGAGGTGTTTACCCCATTTACGCGAAGAGGGGGTTAGGAAGGGGCTGATGCTCTCTTCTTTCCCCGAGGCAAAAAATTCATCGAAGAGATAAGGACTATTTGACATTTCAGACGCCTTTGATGAACTGTTGAGTAAATATAATAGCGCCACCGACAAGAACCAATACGGCGCAGTTCCATACGACTCTTTGCCAAGACGGGCTGTTTTCAAGGCGAGCAGAAATCATAGTGGAGAAAACCGTTATAAAAAAAGCTACTAGAGGCAGCCCAAATGAATAGGATAGAATATAACCCATTAAACATAGAACAGTACTTATTAGAGCTCCTAATAAGGCAAATAGGCTTTGCTTAAGCGGGTGTTCGTATTGTTCTAAAGAAAGCCCTAATTCTTCTTCTAACATAATCTGTAAAAGACGATTGTCATCAGCCATTAGACAGTCAATCACTTCTTCGAGTAATTTACCAGAAAACCCTTTTGCTTCATAGATTTCGGAAAGCTCTTCTCTCTCTTGATGTCTATGATGTTCAATTTCAAAACGCTCTTCTTCAATAACGCGATGTAATCTTTCCATTCGCGACCAGCCATTTAAAGCACTACGCGCTACTATAAATAAAATCAGACCAAAAGAGAGCAATCCGAGTGTTTGCAAAGATAGTTGAATGAGCCATCCAATCAAAAGTGCTACTGCAAGCAATTTCATGCTTTCTGTTGCAGCAATTACATGAGAAGGAACCTCTGATCCATGTATTTCAGCTTTGAGAATGGCTCCTTTTTTGCGCGCTTCCCTTAGATGTTCTGGGACTGACTTTCCCTTAAAGTGTTTGGACATAAGTTTATTATCCCTCTTGAATCAAATAGCTAAGCAAGTGCAACAGATCAAGGTAATCTTGACAAGCAATTAATTCCCGAGTCGAATGCATAGAAAGTTGAGGACATCCAATATCGATGGTATTAATTCCTAGATTAGCAGCCATGATAGGACCAATGGTGCTTCCACAAGGAAGGTCAGATCTAGATACAAAAGATTGGTAGTTAAGATTTAAATTATGGCAAGCATGTACAATAGGGGCTACAGAAATTGCATGAGAAGCATATTTCTGATTTGCATTGTATTTAATGACAATCCCTTTATTTAAAAGAGGTTGATGGTGTGGGTCGTGTTTATCTATATAATTGGGGTTTAGAGCATGAGCCATATCAATGGAAAGGCAAAGAGAATGATTTTTCATGCGTATTAGCGCTTCTACATTTAATTCTAGATGGTAAGAGATGCGCTGCAATATATCTTGTAGAAAGGAAGAACCAGCACCTTCTAAACTATGAGATCCCACTTCTTCATGGTCCAAAAAAAGCGCCATTTGCAGTTGATCAGAGCTTGGATTTTTACAAGAGACTAAAGCAGCTAAAGAAGCATGGGCGCTAAGCAAGTTGTCTATTCGATATGAAGCGAGCATTTCATTATTTAATCCTATAAAACGCGCAGGTTCTTGTGGTACTAGAAAAAGATCGAAGGAAAGCAGCTTTTGAAAAGAGAGCTGATGTCTTAATAACTTTTCTAAAATGTTTTTTTCTTGGCTAGATACACTGACAAGAGGACATAAGTGTTCTTGTTTATTTAAAATCACTCCTTTTTCATTCACTTCGCGATCTAAATGGATGGCAAGCTGTGGAATCATAAAAGTAGCATCATCTAAAATGACTAAGTTTTCTTCTGGTTGTTGATCTTTATTTAAAACGACCACTCTTCCTGCTAGAATCAAATCGCGATTTAACCAGGAAGAAAGTAGAGGACTACCATATACTTCAACACCAAATGAGGTCATATTTTGCTTAAGATAGCTAGGAAGCGGTTTAAGTTTAAGAGCACAGCTATCCGTGTGAGAAGCAAAGATAAGAGCTTGTTTAGGGGGTTTTTTAGGAAGGGAAAAAGCACATAAACTTCCTCCTCTTATCGTAAAATATTTACCACCTGGTTTCAATTTCCATTGATCGATGTCTTCTAAAGGTAGGAAATTATGAATGGCTAAACGATTACCCATTTCCTGAACAGCATGCCAAGAAGTAGGCGCTGTTTCTAAAAAAACTTTTAAATCAGCTAAAATGTGTGTCATAGGATTTTTCATTCCATTTATCTAACTTAAATCCATATCACATGAGATGAGATGAGAGCCATAATAATATGTCTTTTAAAAACAGATAAAATTATAATCTTTCGAACTGCTATCAGTCAATCTTGTTTTAAAAGAATGCGATTTTAAAACATTTGTACTTTTCTCTTTTTTGGTTTAAAATTCAGATTCAATCTGAAAAAAATGTATGCGTTTATTCCCTGTATTATTAACTGTCTTTATCGATAGCTTAGGCTTTGGGCTGGTCTATCCGATTTTTTCTGTGTTGCTCATGAATCCTGAACAAGGATTTTTACCTGTAAATACTTCGCTTGCCATGCGAGGCTGGTTATTTGGATTACTAGTTTCGGGTTTTTGTTTGGGACAGTTCTTTGGAGGACCTGTTTTAGGGGCTCTATCTGATTACAAAGGACGTAAAAAAATCTTATTGCTCACTCTGTGGCTTGCTACAGCTACTTACGCATTGACCGCTATTGGAATTGTTTTTGAGAGTATCATTGTCATTTTCATCTCGAGGTTGTTAGGGGGTGTAGCTGCTGGTAATTGGTCTGTGGCTCAAACAGTCATTGTAGATACCAGCACTGGGGAAGAAAAACCTAAGAACTTTGGTTTGTTGGGAATGGCATGGGGAACAGGATTTGTTATTGGGCCTTATCTAGGAGGTAAGCTTTCAGACCCTTCTATATGTGCTATTTTTAATTTGACTACTCCTTTTTTTGCGGCTTCTTTTCTTTGTTTGCTCAACATTGTTCTTTTAGTGTGGAGAATGCAAGAAAGCTTGCCAGCTATTCAGATTACAAAAATTAGTTTAATAACTGGTATTCATCAACTTAGAGAAGCTTTTACCTCTGGTAAACTACGCAGTTTGTTCTTCATGATGTTTGTTTTTTGTATCGGTTGGGGATTTTTTACGGAGTTTTGTCCTATTTTTCTCATTCGAAAATTTCACTTTAGCGGATCTGAAATTGCTAATTTTTATGCAAGTATTGGTCTTTGGATTGCTTTCTGCCAAGGACTTGTTATACGCCCTTTCTTAAGATGGTTCTCTCCTAATACTCTTATTCTAACCGCTTTACTTGGAATGGGTTGTACTCTAATCATTATGGCTTTTATAGAGGTTAAATTCTTTCTTTACTGCATGCTACCAGCACTTGCTTTTTTTGAGGCTTTGCTTTTTCCGTCCGCAACGACGATTGTCTCAAATGTGAGCGATAAACAATCACAAGGGCATATTTTAGGGATTTATAATTCAGTACAATGGGCAGCAATCGGTCTAACACCTCTTTTCTCAGGTTCTTTTGTAGCAATTTATCCTTATCTTCCTTTTGCTATAGGAGCTATGTCTATGTTTTTTGCTCTTATTGTATTTATAGCAAATAATAGACCAAAGATCTTATCTATTAAAAAATAATTTTTAAGATAGTAGTTCTGTTCTTTCTTGAATTAGAGCTCAAAATATGCTACTCTCTTTACTTAAAAGAATAAAAAAACCATTTTATCTGTAAAGTAGCACTTAGAGGTTGCTTTAACAAAAATACAATGGCGATTTAAGAGGTTCATGTATGTCAAAATACCCCCAGGCACAAAATCCACTTTTGCTCCGGCATCACCGTCTAATGGATGCTTTTGCTAAATCAGATGACGAGCGTGATTTTTATCTAGATAAGGTAGAAGGGTTTATTGTTTATGTCGATCTAGATAAAGGAGAAAAGGAATTAGCCGATCTTGATAAAGAAATTAGCATCCATAATAAACGCTATGCGCTCTTACCAAAAATGACTTTTTATGAAACAAAAAAGTTTATGGAAGGGTTTATTAACGAAAAGGTGTACGACATTGATACCAAAGAGAAACTACTGGACATCATTCAATCTAGAGAAGCCCGCGATAATTTTTTAGAGTTCATTTATGACCATCACACAGAACTAGAGAAGTGGCAACAATATTATGTAGAGCGCTCTCGGATTCGTATTATCGAGTGGTTGCGTCTTCAGGAAATCTTATTTGTGTTTGAAGAAGATTTAGATTTAAACAAAAACATGATGGAAAAGCTAAAACGATATCTATTTGATGTAAAGGTCTCAAAAGATATAGCCGCCGTGCGAGAAGCTTTATATGTAAAAGCAAAAACCTATTATTCAAATGAAGCATTAAATCCCCGTCCTAAACGTGGGCGTCCTCCTAAACAAGTTGCTAAAGTAGAAATAGAGCCTCAGGTAACTGTTGATATGTACACAATGGTTCCTTCCTGCTGCCGAACCTTTTTATATTTGCCAGACATTACTAATGCAGCAAGCATTACTTTTTCTGCTAAATTTGATACGGAAGCCCAATTACTTGCTAGCCTTAGAGGAAGTTCTCGTATTAAAGTGGACACTAAATTGCAAGCGCTTTCGGAAAGATTAGAATCGCTGCGCCATTTATCCACCCGTCTAACTACTACAGCAGATAGTTCTAGTTTAGCTAGCCAAGGCGTCAAACACTTAAAGCAGATCGCGCCTGAAGCAACTGTACATCAACCAATAGAAAATAAGAAAAGCTCTATTTCAGAGGTTGTTAAAGATTTGCTACCTTCTCGAAAAAAATCTGCAGATCCAGCAAAGAAAAAAGGCGAAATAAAGACAGTGACACAGATCCGCAAACAACATAGAAAAGGATAAGAGTTGGAAATGACGCAACAACTTTTTTGCCAAGATCTGACAAGAGCCATTAAAACTTTAGAAGTGATTTATCGAACGCGATTTGCCGATGAAAAAATGAAAAAATTGATTCGTCAAAATAAAGGCGGTACTTTTCATTTATGCACCGCAGGGCATGAAATGGTAGGAGCTGTGGCTGCATTAGCATTGATCCCAGGCAAAGATTGGGGATTAGCGTATTATCGAGATCGAGGTTTTGCGATAGGAATTGGTTGTACTCTCACAGAAATTATCGCAGCTTCCTTAGCTCGTGATATACCCCATCATTCCTCTGGAAGAATGATGCCGGAGCATTTTTCTCACAAAGAGCTGCGTTTGCCTTGTCAATCTAGTTGTGTAGGATCACAATTTTTACAGGCTGTAGGAGTTGCAAAGGCAAGACAGCTGCTTCAAGAGGATGATGTTGTTTATGTGTCTGCTGGAGATGGAGCTACTTCTCAAGGAGATTTTCACGAGGCGTTAAATTTTTCCCTTTTACACAAATTAGCGGTTGTTTTTGTTATTCAAGACAATGGATTTGCTATTTCTGTTCCTGTAAAAGACCAAACGGCAGGAGGCTCTATCACTTATATGGCAGAGGGCTATCCAGGTCTTTCTGTCTTTGATGTGGATGGAGGAGACTACGAAGAACTCATCAAAGCATTTGATGCAGCTGTGCAAAAAGCAAGAAGTGCTCAAGGACCAAGCCTTATTGTAGCCAAGGTTCCTCGGATAGGCCCACACAGCAGCAGTGACGACCAAAATAAGTATAGAACCATTGATTGCATTGCAACCGATCAAGCTAAAGATATTTTGCCTCGTATGGAAAACTATCTTGCAGGGCTTGGGGTTTCTATCGATGAAATGCAGCAAATGAAAAACCGTTGTTTTGAAGAGGTGGAAAATGCTGCAGTAGAAGCGGATCAAATTCCCTTTCCCAATGCAGATACAGCAGCCGATCATGTTTTTAAAAAGAGTATTACTCAAGATTTTCAACTGCAAAAAACTTCCAAGTGTCCGTTAGAGAGCATTGTAATGATGGATGCATTAAATCATGCTTTAGATGAGGAAATGCACTATGACTCAAGTGTTGTTGTTTTCGGTCAAGATGTAGCTCATGGGAAAGGAGGGGTGTTTGGAATTACCCGTAACTTAACAGAAAAACATGGGGTTTCTCGCTGTTTTAATTCGCCTCTTGCAGAATCTAGTATTATAGGAGTTGCTTTGGGAATGTCGATAGCAGGAATTCATCCTGTTGTAGAGATTCAGTTTGCGGATTATATGTGGACGGGTGTTAACCAACTTTTTAATGAGTTATCTAGTTTCCATTATCGTTCTAATGCAGAGTGGAACTGCCCCGTGGTTATTCGTATGCCATACGGAGGGTACATTCAAGGAGGCCCTTATCATTCACAGAGTGTTGAGGCTGTTCTTGCTCATATCCCAGGATTAAAAGTAGTCATCCCTAGTAATGCAGCTGATGCAAAAAGACTCTTAAAAATGGCCATTCGCGATCCTAATCCTGTTGTGTTTCTTGAGCATAAAGCTCTTTATCGTCAAAGGGTTTTCTGTGCTAGTCCCGAGCCTTCAGAAGAAGAATTACAAGCCTTTGGCATAGCTAAATATATTCGGAAGGGAACCGATTTAACAATTGTTTGTTGGGGTATGATGGTTTTTATGGCTTCTCAAGTTGCAGATCGTCTCTTACAAGAAGGGATTTCTGTAGAAGTTATTGACTTAAGAACTATAGTTCCTCTTGATCTTGACCTAATTGTACAATCTATTAAAAAAACTGGTAAGTTACTCATTGCTCATGAAGCTGTTCGCACTTGTGGTTTTGGTGCTGAAGTTGCGGCTCTTATAGCAGAAGAGGCCTTTGATTTACTAGATGCACCTATTAAACGCGTTACAGCAAAAGATTGTCCTGTTCCTTATTGTAAACAGTTAGAAGATGCCATATTGCCTCAAATAGAAGATTTAGAGCAGGCTATACGTCAACTTGCTCAGTTTTAATGGGTCTTTTTTTTCTATAAGGGCGAATCTGTGGTTTTTTTATTTGTTGAGATATTTTGACTTTTTGAACTAGATATTCAATTAATCGTGCATTTAATTGTCCAAATTCCTTTAATTTGTTTTCAATTTGATTTAAAGGGTTGGTTTTTTTTGTAGGAATTTGTTGTTTTTTATCTTTTTCCAATAATTCATGCATATGCATTAAGCGCGCCATTAGACTTTCTTGTGTCTTTTGTAATGCTTGTACTTCAGATGTAAATAACGCATTAAATGAAATGCGATTAATTATATCTGCATTTTCAATTAATTGATCCAATGTTTGATCAATATCAGCTAAAATTTCTTCTCCTGTGCTTAGCATTGCTTTCCTCAGTTTGTATTGTTTTAGCCTAATATACATCTAATTAAATTAGTGTTCTTAGTTTTTATAAAACAATTTTTCTTAATTTTGTCAATTAATAAAAAAATTTTTACTTGTTAATTTTGTAAAAATTTTTTTGATAAATCTTATTTTATTTTTCAAAACTAAAAAAAATTATATAGGAAAAGCTTTTAAAAATAGAGAAAAAAATCATAAATTAAATATTAAAAATAGCAATAAGATATAGAACTAGGAATGCTCTAAAGATCTTATAAATTTTTTAAAAACATATCTTAAAAGTCCTCAATAAGAGTAATTATTTTTTTTAGAGTCCATTTCTTTTTTTTAAAAAATAATCTTTATTTTTTCTGATAGCTCTGATAGCTTCGTGAGAATGAACTTTTTAATGAGCAAAATAGATATGTATTTTATTATTATTTTCACTTTTTTATGTGCTTGCATTCCGTCTTACACCAAGATATATGATTGCTTTACTTTTTTTAATGAGTTAGAGCTATTAAAGATGCGTTTAGAAGAACTCAATGATCATGTGGATTATTTTGTATTGGTGGAGTCGGTTGAGACACAAAGAGGAGACCCTAAACCTTTGTATTTTCAAGAAAACCAGCATCTTTTTAACAAGTATCTGCCTAAGATTAAACATATCGTTATCGATGAATATCCATCTGATATTGACCCTGTAACAGGGCTTTGTTGGGATAGAGAGAGTTTTCAAAGGAAATGCATTATGAGGGGTCTACAGCAGTGTGACAATTTGGATATTATCATGATTTCAGAGCTTAATGAGATTCCTCGTACACAAACCTTAGAAACGCTTAAGTTGTTATTTTATAGGGAAAAAAGGAAGCCCAATAAACTAGTCATAAAAAACCCACCGGATGAAATTGCTCTTGAAATGCCTTCATTTGTTTATCAACTCAATAGAAAAAGTGAAAACCATGAAGGTCCGTGGGTAGGGACAGTTGCTACTCTATATAATAATGTTAAAAGGAAGGGAGTTCAATCCCTTCGAGACAACCGTTGGAACTTTTTTAAAATTATGGATGGAGGATGGTATTTTACCTGGATAGGAAATACAGATCAGATCAGACAGAGCCTGTTTAGCACTATAGAAGGTAGAGATAAAGAAAGTGTGGGTTCAATTTCGGATGAAGAAATAGAAACCTGGATTCAAGCCCAAGAGATCATTCCTATGGACAGTCAATATCCTAACGATTTTCCTAAATATATTAAAAAACATATCGATTACTTTAGATCTATTGGATATATCGCAGAATAATGCCATCAGTAAAAATTATGCGCGTTATTTTAATGCTTTTTTGTATGTGTGTTTCTTTTGCATCTTTTGCAAAAGTTTACGATTGCTTTACTTTTTTTAATGAATTAGAGCTATTAAAGATGCGTTTAGAGGAGCTCAACGATCATGTGGACTACTTTGTATTAGTAGAAGGGGTTGAAACACATAGAGGAGAACCTAAGCCTTTATATTTTCAAGAAAATCGACACCTCTTTGAAAAGTATCTACCTAAGATCATTCATATCATTGTTACCGAAAGGCTTTTATGTAACCAAAAGGACCCTGTAAAAGGATTTTGGGATAGAGAACATTTCCAACGAGAATGCATTGCAAGAGGACTGAAAAACTGCGAACATTTAGATATCATTCTCATTTCTGATTTAGATGAAATTCCTTGCATTGAGATACTTGAAAAAGTTAAAAAGCAACTCAATTCTACTAAATCTAAAAATTTTAATTCCCATAGAAAATACAAAAAGAGAAAACACAAGCCTGAAGAACTAGCGCGCTCTACCCATAATACACTGGCTTTTCATATGCCGTGGTTTATTTATCAATTAAATAGAAAACATAACTGGGATAATGGCAATGAATGGGTAGGAACAGTTGCTACTTTATATGGTAATTTTAAAAAGAGGGGAGCTCAATTTTTTCGGGAATATCGTTGGCATTTTCCTAGAATTGCAAAAGCAGGATGGCATTTTACTTATATGGGGGGTAAGGACAGAATCAGACAGAAACTATCGAGCATTGTAGAAGGAAGAGATGATATACTTAGTATTTCAGATGAAGAAATCGAAACTTGGATTCAAGAACAAATAGCTGTTCCTATTGATGATACCTTTCCTAAATATGTTATAGAAAATAGGGATTATCTTAAATCAATGGGTTTTATTGCAGAATGCATTCCTTAATGAAAAAAAAGAATTTTTTTCTTAGCTTGTATAAATCGCTGTTTTCTTGTTAAAACAGTTATCTTGGAATTTAAGGAAAAAAGATGATTGGTTTTTGTCCGCTTGCATCTGGATCTAAAGGTAATTGTCTCTATATAGGAACTGAAAAGACAAAACTTTTAATCGATGCTGGGATTAGCATAAAGATTCTAGAAGAGAGATTAGGATTAATCGGTGTAAATTTACATCAAATCGATGCAGTTATCGTCACGCATGAGCATACAGATCATATTAAAGGCTTAGAGCGTCTAGCTAGGGAAGGTCAAATTCCTGTATTTGTAAATAGTGATACAGCTTGCGCTATTGCTTCTTATGTCAAGAAAACTCCTCGTTTTAAGATTTTTTCTACAGGAGAATATTTTTCATTTGGAGACATTGAAATTCTTCCTTTTTCTATTCCCCATGATGCAGCAGATCCAGTAGGATTTACGATTCATTTAAAAGGATTGAAAATAGGCATTTGCGCAGATTTAGGTTTTGTTTCTACTTCTATTGTTCAAGTCTTAAAGGAATGTGATTATTTATATATAGAGGCCAATCATCAACCTTCGATGGTTTACGCAAGCGCACGTCCTGCTATTTATAAACAAAGAGTCTTAGGGCGTCAGGGACATCTTTCCAATGAGGAATGTAGCTCTTTAATTGAACAAATCTTTCATCCAAACCTTAAACAGATTTACTTAGCACATCTTTCGAGTGAATGTAATCATCCTGATAAGGCATTGGAAACCGTGCAAAAAAAACTTAAATTTTTACAGGCGGATACTAAGGTGTGCATCGCTTTTCAACAGCATTGTAGCCAACCTATTTTATTTTAAAGCGGTAGTAAGAGCCCATCAAAGGCCATTTCAAAATGACAATCGATATTGCAATCAATTAAAACATCTCGGTGCAGTTGAATTTTATGTAATAAATTTTCATCTGTATGCATAGGATCGTGATGAGTAACAATCCAATGAGAGGTATCTGTATGTTTGATGAGAACAGAGGCATTTGCAACAGAGGAGTGTCCCCAGCCTACTTTGTGTTGGTATTCTGAAGGAGTGTATTGCGCTTCATGAACTAGAAAATTGCATCCTTTGAAAAAGGAAATTAAGCTTGAGTATCCCTGTAATAAAGAATGAGAAGAGGTAATTGCTTGTGGCCTGCCGTGGTACCCCATTAAAAACTCATTATCGGTGGCATACCCAAAAGTGGTTTTTGCACAGATAATCTTAAAACATAATGTAGCTCCTGGGTGCAGAGCATAATGTGTATCAATTTCAAAAGATCCGATTTGAAAGGGAATTCCTTCATAAATATTTTTAAAAATCAGCTGAGCTTTAATTTCTTCTAAATTTACGGGAAATAGAGAATGGACCAACATTTCTGCAAATAAGTCGTGAATGGTTTTATCAAAACCAATGGGAGCCCAGATATGAATACGATAACTAGGATCATATAAAGGTGCAAAGAATGGAAAACCGGAGACATGATCCCAATGCGTATGACTGATCAATAAATGGATATCTTTTATAGAATCTATTTGTGTTAAATGCAGTCCCAATGGGCGAATGCCATTACCCGCATCGATAATCAGTAAGTCTTTGTCATGCCGTAGCTCTAAGCAACAGGTATTTCCTCCAAAGTGAACATAAGAAGAACCAGAGACTCCATTAGAGCCACGAGTTCCCCAAAACTTGAGGTAAGAGCGATTAGAGTGAGCCTTAGGTAAATAAGCATGAGATGCACTGCTCTCTTTATTTTCAAAGGGAATAGGAAGCAGGTTTCCTTCAAAAAAATACGATAAAATAGAAAAAAAGGAGGTTAGGGAGAAAGGTTTTTCTAAGAAATAATCGCAGCCATTTCTTAAAGCTGCTTGATAATTTTGCATCATTACATGATCTGCTAAGAGAATAACCCCTATTTGCTTGCTAAAAGAATCCGTCCGGATTCTTTTTAAGATTTCGATTCCGTGAATATGGGGTAGCAGGAGCTCTACAAGCACTAGATCGGGTTGGAAATGCTGCATTTTTTCCAAAGCTTCTGTACCGGTTGCTGCGAATTCGAAATGATACCGCTTTGTTTCTCTAGCTTGTTTAATACGTTGATGGATTTTTCGATCGGAATCAGCCAAGAGAATTTTTTTAGACTCTTTTCTGTCCATCGATGATTAAACCTGTAGATTTTTCTTCTTTTTATAAAAGAGCCAAAAGCAAGAAGTTCCTACTACAGCAAATAATGCACTCACATAGAAAAAATTAAAAACTTCTCTGGGATCAAGCTCTAAAAGAGATTCATCTTCTGTAAGAAGACTCAAACCCGAACCTTGTTCCATTTCTTGAGGGGTTACTACGTTATCTTGTGCAAGCTCGGTATAAATAGAAGCCGATTTAGGTGCAAAAATGGCTACAGATAGAGTAATACAAGCAAATCCATAGAGCGTATATCCCATGAATTTTAAACGTGGTAATAATGGAATATCAGGATGGATGGTATTTTCATCAGGAGTGTTATTCTGTGTCATTTACCTTATTTGGTTTAAGCAAGGAATCTTTAGGATCAACTAAAATCCTTCTAGGTTTTGCTCCTTCTTGCGAGCTAATCACTTTTTTGCTCTCTAGTTCATCCATTAAAGAGGCAGCTCTTGCATATCCAATTTTCAATTTGCGTTGCAGGAAAGTTGTCGATGCATTTCCTGTTTCTATAACTAAGTTAAGCGCTTGTTCATAGAGCAGATCACGCGGAGCACTTTCTGCTCCTTCTTCAGAAGATAGATCTTCAAAACGCATTTTGTCAAAAGATTCTATCAAATAATTTGGAGGGCTTTGATTGCATATGAAAGAGACAACTCGGTTGATCTCTTCGTCGCTAATATACACTCCCTGAGAACGAATTAAGGTAGATGTGCCTGGTGGTAAAAAGAGCATATCACCATTACCTAAAAGACTTTCTGCTCCTACGTCATCTAGAATGATTTGCGAGTTAATACGACTAGCTACTTTAAAAGCAATTCGAGTGGGAAAATTTGCTTTAATAAGACCTGTAATCACTTCTCTAGATGGTCTTTGTGTGGCTAATATAAGGTGTATGCCCACTGCGCGAGCCATTTGTGCAATACGAGCAATGGGAGTTTCTAAATCAGAGCTAGAGGCCATCATAAGATCCGCAAACTCATCAATAATAGCTACAATTGCATACATTTTAGCAGGGATAGGGATATTCAAAGAGCTTTCTAATTCTTGATTGATCTGCCTATTATTGAAAGCTGTAATATTGCGTACTCCTAATTGCTTTAAAATATCGTAGCGGGTTTGCATCTCTTTTACAAGCCAACTCAAAGCCGCATAAGCTCCATGCGGCTCTGTGATAACAGGTGCTAGCATGTGAGGTAAATTAGTATAAGGAGTTAGCTCAACTTTTTTAGGGTCGATCATGACTAACTTAATTTCATCAGGGCGTGCATTCATGAGAATGGACATGATCAGGGTATTTACGCAAACGGATTTTCCTGAGCCTGTTGCCCCTGCAATCAGGCAGTGAGGCATTTTACTCAAATCGCTAATCACGCTATCTCCTGAAACTGTTTTACCGAGCAAAAGAGGAACCATCATTTTACGTACATGGCTTTGATATTGGGTTAGCAGTTCTTTAAAACTCACCTCTTGAGGATAAATGGAAGGGATTTCTACACCCACTGCGGCCTTACCTGGAATAGGGGCAATAATCCGAATAGATTTAGCCTGCAGGTTTAGGGCAATATCATTTTCTAGCGTTTTGATTTTTTGTACTTTTACTCCAATTGCTGGATGTACTTCAAAAGAAGTGATAGTAGGGCCACAGTTGATTTCACCAACTTTAGCTTCGATCCCAAAACTCATTAAAGTATCTTGCAGCACCTCCGCTTGTTTCTTTAACTCTTTTTTTAGAAGAGGCTGATCTACTTTTTTAGGATGGTTCAATAAAGAAGCAGGTGGGATTTGATACGTCGTATAATCTCCATTCACAACACATTGCGCATTAAGAGCTATTTGTCGTTTGCTTAAGTTAGCTTCTATGGGTTGTTTTTTTTTAGGTGGTTCAATATCGGCCATCGTGCGAATTTTTATCTCCTTTTCCGGCCTTTCTTTAGGTTTTGTCTGTAAATAAGGAGGAGCTATAGAGCGCTTTGAAAGTAAATTCTCAATTTCAGAAGCACTTTTAATGGTAGGAAATGCCTTTTTTTGCGAGATTATTTTAAGAAGTTTATTTTTTAGAAATACAGTGGAAGATTTAAGTTTTCTACCGATGGTAAGCAATTCAATTTCCATTAAGAATAAAAAAGATACGCAAGCTGTTATAGAAAAAGTGAGGATGATTCCTACATCGCTTAACATATGCTGTAAATTAAATGTAGGGATGTCCTTATATAAATAGTACAAAGGAACCCCCCCCAAATTATAACGAACAGTAGAATAAGGATAAGGGAGCTCGAAAAAATACGACTCGGTATACACTCGATTTTCAAATAACTTGGCGTAAGCCCATTTATTCTCTGCTAGTAAATTCAGTAAAAAACAACAAGAAAAACACAGAATGAGAAAACAGAAAAGCTTAGATGGCATATATATAGGTTTTTGATTGAGAATGAGCTTCCAGCCAAGCCACAAGCCAAAACCAACGATGAGGTAACTGCTTATTCCAAAAAGATAGTTAAAACCAAATCCCAATCCCCAACCAATAAGACCTAACCAATTCTGATGTGGAGCATCGAATCGAAAACTGATCAAACTTAGTAAAACAATTACGGTAAGTGCTAATAAGATCAAGCCTCTTGCTTCTGGATGTACTACTTTAGATTTCTTTTCAAAAGATGTGTTTTTCACTATCAACTCCTAATAGTTTAAATAAATAGCGCTGCAAAAGCCAAGAATAAGACAATACCAAGCAAAGGGTTTAAAATTTCCTTTTTCTAAGATAGAAAAGGCAAAGCGAATAACAAGCAACCCAACTAAGCAGGAAGTAATAAACCCTACTATACAAGCCATCGGAGAGAAATCTTTAGGAGCGTCATGTATAGCTATTTGTAAAAGCTCTAAACAGTTACCACCGATAATAGTAGGAATGGAGAGTAAAAAAGAAAAGCGCACCGCATCACTTGTTTTCCATCCTAAAACACGAGCACAACAAATGGTAGAAGCGCTACGCGATACACCAGGGATTAAAGCAATGGACTGCATAGCCCCAATGTAGAGAGCATCATGTGCGCGTTTTTTAAAAGAAGATTCAAGGGGTATTTTTAAACGCCAAAAATGACCTATCAGTAAAACAAAGCCTGTGAACATTAAGCCAAATCCAAGAAAGTTAGGGTTAAAAACCCAATCTTTAAATGGTTTAACTAGTAAATAGCAAGGAATAAGCGGAATTATTGCTAAAAAAAGCAAAAGAGCTTTTTTACGATCTGTTCGTAAAATGGCTAGGATATCTTGTTTTAAAAAAACAATAACGGCCAAGAGAGTGCCTAAATGGCAAAAAAGACTTAAAATGACCTGGGTTTCTGTATCTTGAATACCAAGCATCAACTTAAATAATGCAAGATGTGCTGAAGAACTAACCGGAAAAAATTCAGTTAACCCTTGTATTAGACCTAACAAAAAAGCTTCTAATAAAGACATGAAAATCTCCTTAGCCTACAAATTTAACTTAACATAGTTGGATAGGAGATGGCAAGAATTTGGGCGATCGACGGGGTTCGAACCCGCGACATCTGGAACCACAATCCAGTGCTCTAACCAGCTGAGCTACGACCGCCACAATAAGCGAGTCAGTTTATCTTAAAAGTTGTTTTTGCGTCAAATCACTTCGATAAAATAAGGCGGATACTCCTTATTAAAGAACATAATAAATCCATATTAAAATAAAATAAAAAATAATTTTTTTATTTGATATTATTACAGTTATTAATTATAATTATATATAAGAAGTCTATTTTTAATTTAGTTGATATCGGTAAAAATACCTATTGTATTTTATAAATTTACTATTAAAAGGAGTAGATAATGACAGGTTTAGATGAAAATTGCTTGAGAAACATGAAGAGCTCTGAAATCCTAAAGCAAGACTTTCTACGCTGCGACGGTAATGAAAATATATCTGAAAAGCAAAATATTATTCAGAAAACTTTTCTTAAAGCATCAATAGGCGCTAATGAACCGACGTATACTAACCAACCAATATATGAAACAATAGACGAAGTAGTGCGTATTCAAACATTATACAGCGAGCCGTATGCTAATGAACCGATATATGAAGCAATACGTACTCAAAAAACAGATACTCCAGAGAAATCTCTGCTAACGATAGAAGGTAGTTTTAAGAAAAGGGATGCTAAAAATATTCAAAGAATTAAAGACATAACTCAAATATTAACCATATATAATCCAGGTCAAGTGAATTTTGACGTGCAATTTAACATGATACTAAATGCTTTTAAAAATTTAAAGTCCTCTTCGAGTAAATTAGCAGCGTTCTTATATGTTCTAGATTCTACTAAAGACAAAGAAAGTCCAAAAATCCAAATAAATAACAACAAAATCTATAAAGAACTACCTAGAAAATATAAAAAATTGATAAAAAAATCTAATCCAAAATTTAGCCTAGATATGCATTCTACTGAATCGATTAAATCTATCGATTCTATTAGAGCTCATTTAAAAAAACGCTCTATCTTCATCAAAGCAGACTCACTTCCTTTAAAAGATCGGATTTGAAGCCTTTTGCAAAGAAGCCTTTTCATGAAAAGCAATTGCTCCCAAAAAAAGTACTGTTAGATATAAACCAAGTATAGTGGGAGTGATCACATCTGTACGTAAACTAAACTGCAGTTTTAGAGGGGGATAGGATGTGATATGTAAAATGGCTGTAGAGAAAAGTTCATTGAGCTTGAATATAAAAGAGCATGCCTTGGGGATAAAGTACAAAATAAGGCCAGGGAATAGCAGAATGCAAGAAAGAGCTACGCAATAGGGAAAGAAAAGATTGTAAGCGATGCTAAGCAAGGGGAATTGATGAAACAGATAAAGCAATAGAGGAACCGTTGCAATGTGAACTGCGATATTTACTGAAAAAGAACTACGCAAGAGATGCAAAATGTTGTAGGCGTATTTGTCTATAACAGGCATTTCCTTGCGTTCTTTTTCGGTGCGTTTGGGTAAAAAATAGCTCAGTAGTTGTTCTGTGGGTTGGTACAATAAAAGGATAGCTAGAGTGCAAAGAAAGGTGAGTTGAAACCCCAGCTCTAAAATGCTTAAAGGCAGCACACATAGCTCAACGATCAATCCTAGGCCAATGGCATTGAGTCCAGAAGAGGGATAACCGATTAATTCACCCATTAAAAGAGCAGCTATTGCAATATACGCTCTTTGGATAGATGGAGAGTCTCCCAGAAAAACATAATAGAAGCTAAGGCATAAAAGAGTCATCAAAGCAGTTATTTTGTAAGGAAATAAACAATTAAATACACTTCTTAGCAAATAAGCCAATAGTGCAAAATGAAAACCCGAAATGACAAGTAGGTGTTGTAAGCCCAATTTGCCAAATTGCATTGTTAATAATCTCTCATCGATTTGTCCGGTAACCAAAGCACTTAAAAAGACAGCTGTTGTTCGATTTGATACCTGTTTATGAATATATTTAGAGACTAGCTGTTTAGCCGAAAAACGCCATTCAATGAGACTTAAAAAAGGAGCTTTCCTCTTCCAAGTTTTTTTCTTAATAGGTTTTAAGACAAAAAAACGGGGAGATTTTTGCTGTAAATGACCTTCTATCTCGTAAATTGCATTACAGGTAGGTCTTTTACCATAAATAGGCAGGTAAATAGAACAAGGTAGGTTGTGGTAGGTCTGTTCTTTTGTTTGAAAATCGATCAAAGTTCCCTGATAGAGTAAAGAGCGATAGAAAGGAGAAGAGGCCATTTTAATCGATTGAGGTTTGAATCTACCTATTCCTGAGACCTTTTCAGAAGCAAGTGTTACTTCAGGATAGCGAAATAAGATAGATGCAAAGCCAATGAGAATAGCGATAATTGCTAAACAAAAAAGCTTCAGATTTTTGGTTATAGGAAGAATAAGAGCTGCTAGAACCACCAGATAATAAAGCTGAAAGCTTAAACAACAAGCGCTTCCCATTAAGAGAGAAATCCCTATAAGAAGCGCAGGGTGTTTTTGCCAAAAAGTACAATAAGCTTGGCAGATATTCACAAACATCCCCAAAAATTACTCTTTCGGGATATTTATTCAAATGTCTTTTATAAATTAAGTTTTTCTTTGTAGTTAAGAATCTATACTTCTATTTAACATGTTATTTCGAGACATCTTTGCATTCTAAATTCAGTTTCTTTACATTCTTCCGATGTTTTTAAAATGTTTCTAGCATAATCTAAGCAATGCAATTCAAAAGCATCTCTAGCATTGCGTATACAAGTGCAGAGAGTTTTCCCACAAATTTTGAAAATTTCTAAGTGAGCCTGGAAAGCACTATTGCAATTGCCATAGTAATTAGGTTTTGTTTCAACAAGCTGAGCTATATTATATAAAGAAAGGCTACTTTGATTAACTGAAGGCTCAGTAGTATTAGTAGAAAACACGCTTTCTTTAAATGCTTTATTAATAGAAAAATAGACTGCAGCTACTACTCCAATTACGACAAGAATTAGGAGTCCAATGCCAACCCTCTTTAGTATCGAGTAAGAACGATTAGATGATGATGATCGTAAATCAACAGTTACTGTATAGCTTTGGCCTTCTGATGAGTTTTGTGGAACAGAGTGAAATTTTACTGCTGCTGTCATAAATCTCCTTAGTGAATTATTTTATTATGAGTTTTATATTTATAAGTATGTTTTTTTATTAAAATGCAGTTTAACTATTATTAAATACGAACAAACGAAAATAAAATCGACAGTATAGAAAATCGTTATTTAAAAAATAGTCTATTCTTTTGTTTCATCGATAGAGCGGCTATAGATAAGCCGTACTCCTCTTTTGCCAGAAATCAAGGCCATTACCCACTCTATTAATACGATAAAGCGGTCGCGGAATCCAATGAGGTAGACAAGGTGAATAAAAGCCCACATGAGCCAGGCGATAAAGCCGGTAAATTGGAGTTTGCCGATAAAAGCAATGGCTTTAGCTTTTCCAATGGTAGCCATACTTCCTTTATCAAAATATTTGAAGGGTTTTCTATTTTTTTTATCTAGGTCGCGGGTAATGGTTTTTGCTACATAACGCCCCTGTTGAATGGCTACAGGTGCAATTCCTGGGAGGAGCTTATCTTTGTATTCCACATGCGCAGCATCTCCAATGATAAATACTTCTGGAAAGTTAGGCAGGGTTAAGTCAGATTCAACAATCACACGACCTGCACGATCTAGGGGAGTATTTAAACGGGCAAGTAATTTGGAGGCTTGATTGCCTGCAGCCCAGATGATGTTTTTTGAAGCGATAAACCTATCTGCTATTTGAACGCCTGAGTCATCAATATTGGTTACTTTTGTATTATTAAGTACTTGAACTCCGAGCTTTTCAAGATCTTTTTTAGCGCGTTTGGATAATCTTTCAGGATAACTGGGTAGGATATTGGGGCATGCTTCTATTAAAAAGATCTGTGCTTTTTCTGGATTAATTTTACGAAAGTTTTTAAACATGGTTTTGTAAGCTATTTCAGCAATAGCTCCTGCCATTTCCACTCCAGTAGGTCCTCCACCAATGATTACAAATGTTAAATAAGGTAAAATGGATCCAAAATCAGCTCTTTCTGCTTTTTCAAAGGAGATCAAGATTTGCTCGCGAATATTTAAAGCATCGGGAATGGTCTTTAGGCCAGGAGCAAAGGCTTCCCATTGATCATTGCCAAAGTAGCTGTGACGAGCTCCAGTGGCAATGATTAAATAATCATAGTCAAACCACGCTTGATTAGAAAGGCCCACTTGTTTTTGCGCGATATTGATATCGGTTACTTCACCCATAATTACAGAAACATTCTCTTGATTTCTGAGAATCTCTCTTAGAGGGGTTGCGATTTCTCCAGGGGATAGAGCTGCTGTAGCTACTTCGTATAAAAGAGGTTGAAATAGGTGGTAGTTCGTCTTATCGATTAATAAAATATCTACATCGGCTTTTTTCAAAGCTTTAGCAGCATTTAATCCTCCGAAGCCTCCACCAATAATAATTACTCTACTTTTAGTCATAAAATTACTTTCGTTTTTATTATTATGAAATTAATCTTCTTGTTTTTATTTAAATAAGAGGAAAAGTAAAATCTTTGCAAGGTTCTTTTTATCGAGAGAATATATTTCTTTTTGATTTGCAAGAAAGCCTTCTTCTCCATAAAATCACTTTATACAAAGATAAAAGTTTTAACACCATAGTGCGCTAAAAGCTGTATAAATCCATTAAAGCGGCGATTCGCGTTTACCTTAAGTGACTACATGTATTGTGTTCAAGATCTTTTCCAAAAACATGGACCACAGCTTGGGTTGAAATTAATTGCAGGAGAGCCGGGTTTAAATCGACAAATTAAAGTGCCTGAAGTACACCGTCCGGGACTAAGCTTATCCGGATATCTAAAGAATTATGCTAGTCAGAGAATTTTAGTGTTTGGTAACGTTGAAGCGCGCTATCTTAGAGATCTTGATAAAAAGCTACGATTAAGTAGATTACAAGCAATTCTAACCCCTCAAACGCCCGCTGTTATTCTGGCTGGTCGCTATACGCCTTTAAAAGAGTTAGTGCGTGTTTGTGCAGAAGTGAAAATTCCCTTGTTTCAAGCTCAAGGTTCTACTATGAGCTTAGTTAGTAAAATGACCCTAATACTCAACGAAGAGTTTTCTTTGACCATGACCTGTCATGGGACTTTAGTCGAAGCTTTTGGAGTAGGATTATTGATACAAGGAGATTCCTCAGTAGGTAAAAGTGAAGCTGCTTTAGGGTTAATTGAAAGAGGGCATCGTTTAATTTCCGATGATGTTGTGCGTATTCGCTTGCGAGAAGGTTCTTCCCTCCAAGGATCAGGTCCTGAATTAACGCGTCACTTACTTGAAATTCGAGGAATTGGCATTATCAATGTAGCCCACCTATATGGAGCAGTATGTGTCAGGGATGAAAAGACAATCGATCTCATTATAAAACTAGAAGAATGGGATGAGCGTAGATTTTATGATCGAGTGGGTCTAGATGAAAAATATTATGACATTCTTGGAATAAAAGTTCCTTTTCACGTGATTCCCGTTAAGCAAGGTCGAGATATTGTTTTGCTGATTGAAACCATTGTTTTAAATCAAAGATTAAAAGAAATGGGATATCATTCTGCTCGGGAATTCAATGCTAAGTTGTTGGAAAGTATTTCTAGAAAACAGAGTAAGAGGGTTAAAATCTGTGAAGCTCATGCGCAAAGTGAGAGTTAAAAATGCAATGGGATTGCATGCTAGGCCAGCTACCGGAATTGTTAGATTATTGCAGGGGACAAAGTCTGCTGTTTCTTTTACCTATCGCAAAGAAACAATTAATGCACGGAGTATCATGAGCATTTTGATGTTAGCTGCAACAAAAAATTCTTTGATTACCGTTTTGGTAGAAGGAGATGATGCTCAAGAAACTATGGAAAAGCTAGTTAATGGATTTGAGAATCATTTTGGAGAGCAGTAAATGTCCAAAAAACAAGAAGAAGAAACTCGGATTCAGGGTTATTCGGTTAGCGAAGGAATTGCGATAGGTCATCCTTTTTTCCTAGAAAATGTAGAGAAGCCCATTCCTAATTTTCCCATTACATTAAATGAAGTTGATCAAGAAATTCAACGCTATCACATAGCGTTAAGATGCAGTAGTGAAGATCTTAAAAAACTTTCTAAATATTTAACTTATAAAGGTTCCAAAGAAGCTGCTACTATCATTGATACGCAAATCCAAATTCTTGGAGATCCTTGTTTAACCACTCAAGTAGAAGAAAAGATTCGGCACATGTTACAAAATATCGAAGCTGTTTTTCATTCTGTCATTACAGATTATGAGATTCGTTTTTCTTGCATAAAGGATAGTCTTTTTCAAGGCAGGTGGGTTGATATAATGGATTTAGCAAAAAGAGTGCTTAGGCATCTTTGCTTTCAAGAACAAGCTCCTTGGCTTAATGCTCCAGCCGAATCTATCATTTTTGCAAAAGATTTAATTCCTTCCCACGCAGCAGTTGCTGACTATCCTCGTGTAATTGCTTTTGTTACAGAAGAAGGAGGAGCTAGTTCACATGCAGCACTCATTGCTAGATCAAAAGGAATTCCTTATGTGACTTGTATTAATTTAAATAATCTGCGCTTATGTCTAATCCAATGCGTTATTGTAGATGGATACAATGGAGAGGTTATTTTAAATCCTAATGATAAGACTTTAGCAGAATACCAAAACCGTAGAAACAATTTACAGAAATGGGCTAAGAAAACTCATGTAAACACAGATTCTGTTTTGCAAACAAAAGATGGATACTCTGTAGAAGTATTAGCAAATGTAGGTCATCTACATGATGTCGAACAGCTTACAAAGCTTGGTGCTAAAGGGATTGGTTTATTTCGTACAGAATATCTTTTTTTTCAAAATAATCATTTTTCTTTTTCAGAAGAACATCAGTATGAATTTTATTCGAAGATTATTCAAAAAGCTGCTGACATGCCCGTAACTATTCGTGTTTTTGATATTGGAGGAGATAAAATTCCACAGTTTCTATCCCTTAGCCCAGATAGTTCTGTGTCCAAATACCGAGGGATTCGTTTTCTTCTTTTGCATAAGGATATTTTCCGTATGCAGTTAAGAGCCATTTTGCGAGTAGCATATCATGGAAATGTACGCATTCTATTACCCTTAATCAGCGATCTTATCGAATTAGAAGAATCGCGTATTTTGATAGAGCAAGTGTCTCAAGAGCTATCTCAAGAAGGGGCGTTATATAAATCAAATCTACCTTTAGGGTGTATGGTTGAAATTCCATCTGCTGTGTTCATTTCTGGTGCTTTAGCAAAACATTGTGATTTCTTATCTATTGGGACCAATGATCTTATACAATATAGTTTAGGAATAGATCGTAGCGATTATGTAGAAAGTGATTTTAATTACTCTATTCATCCTAGTATTATCCGTATGATTAAAATGATTACTTCTGAGGCTATACAAAATAAAAAAGATGTTTCTATTTGTGGAGAAATTGCTTCTAACCCTCTTTTTACTGCTCTATTAATGGGGTTAGGGTTGAAAATCTTTTCCTGTTCTCCTCGTTATATTCCAGCTATTAGATATGTGATTAGGCAAATTCACTTTAAAGATGCAGCTATTCTAGCACAGACAGTATTGGAGATGGATTCTTCATCGCAAATTTTTGAGGTCTTACAAAGTTACCTCAATTCTATACATATTCCTGATTATTTGTGCGGTAACCTTCATTCGAAAAAATAAGAAGCTTTTATCTTAAGAATATAGTCAAAATCTTATAAAAAACTTGGATTGTCCTGAGGGTTAGACACTCCTTATTAAGTTCCAATAGTTGAATAGAGTCATAAAAATCGTCAAAATTATCGAAATAATTTTTTAGGATTTTTCTTCGTTAAGAAAGCCTTATTTCGATATCATCTTAGGATCGTAAGAATTTCTATTACATTTACTAGGAGGTGGACAGGTGAAGCGCTATTTAATGGGTTTGATTTGCTGTCTATTAACGATATCTGCTTGTTCTAAAGAAGAAAACAATCAAAAAAATTTCGTAGATGACGTAAATATTTTTTCTACTAATGAACCAAACACTGAAGACCTTTTTTTAACAAATTCGATAAGTGAATCCTTTTTTCAAGGAGGCAATATGATAATTCTTGAATCAAATTCCAAAGACTCCCTACAGGAAAAGATTGCTTACCCAGTTGAAGAGAGTGTCCCTTGGGATTCTTCGGAAGGGGAAAAATGAAAAAACCTTCTCTATGCTCTATTGTTCTCCTAATTATATTAGGATTTCTAGCATTCTCTGAAATCAAGGATGCGATAACTGGAGATAAGCTAATTTTCTTTGTACGAATGCTTTATAGAAAACCAAGATATGCTAAAAAGATTGAAATAAAATCTTATCTTTTAAATGACGAACAGGTTCTTCAGTCATTAACACATCCTCAAATAGAGCTTCAACAACCACCTCAGAAAGAACTTTTCCTTAAGAACGTCAATGTTGTACTGCGGATTAAAAACCATGGATACGCCCCAGTATGGGGAACGTTGGCTTATAGTATTAATCATACCTGGTCAAAAATAGATGTTAGCTTAAGTCCTATAAATTCTAAAAATAATGTGCCATTTTATGAATATGTTATCCCGATTGGTATTGCAGTCCCGTATAATGATGATCTACCGCCAAAACCAATCAAATTCAAATGGGTTGCTCTCTATGTAAAATATTAAAGGAAGATCTTACTTTGAAAAAAAATCTGGGAGAAAACCATGAAAAAACCTTCTCTATGCTCTATTGTTCTCCTAATTACATTAGGATTTCTAGCATTCTCTGAAATCAAGGATACGGTAACTGGAGATAAAGTATTTTTCCTTGTACGAATGTTTTGTAGAAGGCCAGGATATGCTAAGAAGATTGAAATAAAGCCCTATCTCTTAAATGATGAACAGGTTCTTCAGTCATTAACACATCCTCAAATAGAGCTTCAGCAACCACCTCGAAAAGAACTTTTTCTTAAGAATGTTAATGTTGTACTACGGATTAAGAACCATGGACAAGCAACAGTATGGGGCACATTGGCTTACAAGGTAGGTCATTTTAATTGGCTAAAAATAGATGTTGATCTGGATCGTGTAAACTCTAAAAATAAAGCACCATTTTTTGAATACGTTATCCCAATTGGTATTGCAGTCCCATATGATGATGATCTACCGCCAAAACCAATCAAAATCAAATGGATTGCTCTCTATGCAAAATAGTAAAGGAAGAGCTCATGTTTTTTGGAAGAGTATATAGATTTTTCGTACTTGCATGTGTAGCTATTTGGCTTTCTTATTCTAAAATCGACGCAGTAGCTTTTTCTCGCTTTTTTGAGTTTGATCTAGCAGGGAATCTTAAGAAAGTCCTTTCAGCTGATAACTGCTATATTGACTACGAATATGATCAGATGAACCAACTTATTAAAGTCACGGATTCTCAAGGGAAGGTTTTTCGTTACCAGTACGATGTAAGCGGTAACTGTATTCAAGCAGAGGATGAAAATGGGATTGTTGATTATGAATATGATCTCTTGAATCACCTTACTTCTGTTACTTATTCGGGAATAGCCCCTATTCGCTATTCATACGATCTTAGAGGACGCCTGCAGCAGATCATCTACCCCGGTGGAATTCGAGTTTCTTATTCTTATGATGCTGCAGATCGTTTGTTATCTGTGGAGTATCCTCATGGGAAAACGCAATATGTTTATGATCAAGAAAGTAATACTCTTTCCAAGATGGTCCTTCCAACTGGAATCACAACAGAATATAGATATGATCAAGCTAAAAGGATAACCTCAGTTTTTCATAGGCGTTTTGACAAAACCCTTATTATGGGGTTTCAGTATATTTTTGATGGAAATGGTAACCGCATTCATATGGAAGAAATCGATGAAAACGGCTCAAGAGGTGTCGATTTTTCTTATGATAAGCTCAATCGGTTAGTCAGTGTAAACTATCCAGAAGGATATGAAAAATATACGTACGACAATCTCGGCAATCGTCTTACAAAAGAGACCCCTTCAATTTTAATTAAGTATGAATATGACAAGAATAATCAGTTAATTAAAACAGATGATACGCAATTTTTTTATGATGCTCGCGGCAATTTAGTGAAGAAAGTACGCTTTGATAAAACTATGGAATATACTTACGATATCCATGACAATTTGATTGCGTATCAAGATGAGGAATATGATATCAGATATACTTATGATAGCGAAGGTCGTCGTACTTCAAAAAGTATTAATGGTGAAAAAACATTTTATATCAATGACGCACGCTCACCTGTAACACAGGTTCTTATTGAGGCTGCAGAAAAAAAGAGAACCAAGATTTTTTATATTTATGGCCTCTCCAGGCTTAATCAGACGAGTTCTAAAGGGTCTCATTCTTACCTTTATGATTATCCAGATAGAAATGTTATTGCTTTAGTGAATGAAAAACAACATCTCTGTAATCGTTATGACTATGAAGTATTTGGCCTCCCAAAGAATTCTCACTCTGCAATTCCTAATCATTTTACCTATACTGGTGAAGACTATGAAAAAGAAACCGGCCTAATTTTTCTCAGAAATCGTTATTATGATCCAGAAATAGGAAGATTTATATCAGCGGATCCAAGTTTGGGAAAATTGACTAACCCGCAAAGCTTTAATCCCTATACATATGCTGGAAATAATCCAGGGAATTTTATTGACCCATTGGGCTTAAGATCTGCTCGAGTTTGTGTTTATCCAGCAGGGACAGTGACAAAAGAAGGAAAATCTCTCACTGGGCATGGATTTTGGGTCCTAACAAAAGATAGTGGTGAAGTGCTTACTGTAGGGAGATATCCTGGTAGACCTCAATATGATGATGAAATGACACCCAATACTTTTTTTTATGAGTGGCCTGCAACCGATAAACAAATACAAGCAATTGTAAATGCAACTGAGAAAGGGCCTTATTTAGGTGTTATCGGTAATTGTATTGATGGTCTAGAGCGAGGTTTACAGGTTTTAGGAGTTGAACATCCAAGTTTTAGTTTAATGGGGGTTTCAATGCCTACTAAAGCAATCATCTGGTTAGAAAGCTTAATGGGAAAAGATGATTTTAAAAGAGCGATGCAACAAGATCTAAAGTTTATAGCAGATCCTGATAGTTTCAGCCCTGCTGTTAGATTCTCTCCTAATGTTGTTAAGCCTACTTGTCCTTACAGCGCAATTTCTGGCGACCTTGGTGGTGTGTCTTTTGACCAGACAGCGCAGCTTATAGGAACTCTTACAGATGTTTTGGGTGCAACTTACGATTCCTCTACGGGACAATTGATTTTGATCGGTTCACAAAATTATTCTTTGCCACCTATGGATTTTGATGATTTAGCCGTTGCTGTGCGTTCGGTTTATGGACTTGGAGGAAAGCCACCGCAAGATCCTGGCGTATCAATCGATTGGAATACGGAAAGAGATAGAATCCAAATGGAAGAGTGTTGGGTTCACTAGACAGTTGCTTGTAGTCATGTCTTCACAAGCCGTTTTGATTTAGCTCCTGTAGGCCCTCAGGATCATTAAAAAACGCCTTTCCTATTGAAACAAAATCGCCCTGATATATTTCTAGGATGATCGTGTACATGGGGGATTCATTATAAGTTGCAAAAGAATTTGAAAGGCTTTTTTATTCTCCAGATTATTTGGTATGATCAAGTCTGCCTGGTATTTGCTATCATGAATATATTTTTGATAGCAAGGTTGAATAAAATCTCTGTAACGCTGTTTGGTTTCCCGTAAGGAAAACCCTCTCTCGTGATCTCGGTTAATAATACGAAAAAGACGTTCTGTTTCTTCAACTTCAATAAAAACTTTTAAACTACACAGATCGTAGATTTCAGGAGAAGCCAATAATAAAAATCCATCGATAATAATGATTTTTACGGGGTCTATATGAGTCGTTGTACTAGAGCGTGTTTGGGTTTTAAAATGATAGATCGGTTGTTCTATCGCATGTCCTTTTTTAAGTTGGGTAATATGCTGTTTAAGAAGAAGAAGATCAATACTCTTAGGATCGTCAAAGTTATTTTTTTTCCTTTCCTCAGGGGGTAAATGGGAAAGATCATGAAAATAATTATCCATATAAATAATAGCAGCATTATCAACAAGCTGCTTTTGAAGTGCTTGAGCAAACATGGTTTTTCCGGCTCCTGAGCCACCCGCAATACCTATGACTAAGGGGTCTGCAAAAGCTGAAAACCAAGTAAAAAAACAAAGAAAAATGTATGCGTACATATCTTAACTACTAAATTTACAGTCGTTATTTAGAAAAAGAGGAGAGGCTTTCGTATGGTAACCATTGCCATACTTTAACCTCAGGCTCTCGATCGTTATATAAAGAGTAATATATTTTGAGAATTGCTTTCTTTAAAAGAATTATTTAGTTAGAGACCATTTCTTCAGAAATAATAAATCTGTTTTTCTCATAAGTTTTCTAAAAACAGCACAATTTCCATGAGGACTAAATCAAATCCTACTTTTTGTAAAAAATTAAACAAATCAATTTTCAAAAAAAAGTGCATAGATAAAATCAAAAAACGTCTATCATTGCAGAGTAAAAAATATACTCAATTGCAGTGGTTAAGGATCCGATATATGATTCCTATATTAATACATGAAATGAAATTCAATGCATTCTGCCATATACAGGCGAAAAGGGAGCTGTTATTAGTAATCAAATGCGTAAGAGTTTTTTTTAGTTATCCTATAAGTAATTCTAATTCTACTTTATTTGTTTTAAAAAATAGATGTAGTAAACTTATTGAATTTTTTGTATCCACTACAAAGGCAATCTTGTTGTGCCTGCCGCTTATAAATAAATATGTTTCCTTTAGTAATTATTTGGAATTTAATGATTATTTGAAATTTGAAAAACAACAATCATATTCTCCTATATCTTCTTTACCAGACGAAATCCTCTTAAAGATTTTTGGTGATTTATCTCCAAAAGATTTATGCCAAGCAACTTGTGTTTCCAAACATTGGAATCAGTTGGCATCTGATAAGCTTATTTGGCAGGCTTTTGATCTAAAAAAGATATTTCCATCATTAAAAGTTATAGATCAGGCAGTTTGGCAAGCACATTATAAGTTTGCAATGTTAGATCTTTCTATAGATGATTCTCCATCTTTTGATAAGCGTGTTATAATACTAGCTTTACAAAGGCTATTTACTTCTTTACAGATAGAAGGTGAAGCAGGAATAACGCTTCTGACCCTTCCTAAAGGACTTACAATTCATAAACTCAAGACGCTTTTAAACTGTATGACTGACTGTTACTATGAACCTGATTTCATGGAAGAGTTTAAACATGTTTCTGTTGACAGAACTTATACAATAGCTATAACAAATGCCATCCTTAAAGGAAGCGAAAGATTACCTACGATTAGACAACAAGACTTCATAAAAGAAAAGGGGTGTGAAATGCCGACAATGTTGGAAGCTGCTACATTTTTTGCTTTTCTAGATCACAAGCCTCATCCCTTAAATCAGGGGTTGGATTTACCTTTATGTACGCATTGTAGAGAGCAGATAAAAGGTGATAACTTGATAGTTGGACCATCTAATTTAATTTACTTTGCTAATGAACCTCTTTTTTACATGGGTCTTCACATAAATGGTACCTCTGTCACAACAAGGGGCTGCTTCATCAAAAAAAGACAGCCTTTTAGAGGTTCCCAATATGATGTTGGATTAATGTCTAACATCGGCTCATTTGGTGTTTTAAAGGTATAGATTAAGGTCATTGGAACTCAAATAAGAGCGACTTGATCCATCAAATAACTGTAAATAAAAACCTACTGTCCCACATTTCTCTTTCTTATCTTTTCTATTAATTAGCAAGGCAGCGATATTTTGTATTAGGGCCTTTTCCATATCGTTCTAACTTGCCATTTTTAATGAGTTTATTTAAAGCTCTGCCTGCAGAAGTTCGAGGTATATTTAGTTGACGAATGATGTCTGCTCTTGATATTTCATCGGATATTTTAAACAAGCTTAGTATTTGTGCTTCGATATCTTCTTGGATAGTCTCAGAAAGGACTCTTGGTAAAATGCATTTTACAAAATTTGTCCCTTCTATTACTTCTGGAGGAAGTAGTCCTTCCTTTCTATAACTTTTAAAGAGTGTAATGAACCCCGAACCCATTTTTTCTATGTATTTGGCTTCCCATAAAATTTTTGCAATGCTGGTATTACGGACATATGTGATTCCTGACTCTAGTTCCGAGGTGTCAATAGGACCTGGCAGCCCTCCAGGGCTGAAAAATTCGATCCGATCAGAATAAATAGATATCTTGATAGGAGCATTAATATGGTAGTTTCGATGTAAAATTGCATTCATTAGTACTTCGCGAATAGCAATTGGAGGAATTTCCCAATGCTCTTCTCTCTTTCTTTTTTCGATTTTAAAGGATTTGTTTATTCGTTCCATAATAAAATCGAATGATTCATCAAATTGTTCGAAAAGAGTTCCTTTGCAAGTTCTTGAAGCAATCGCTTCTCGATCTTTAAAGTCTGAAAAATGACAGCAAAGTATATATGCTTCAGAAAGAAACTGTTGAGGAGATTTACCAAATAGCAATATTCCTGCAGCTGTAACGTAATCAGTGCTATGTTCTTTTTTAATGATCTCGTATGACCGTAAGACAGCTTCGGTCAAATTAGATGTAATGCCATTGCGCCGATGATCTAAAAAATATTGAATTTTGGTATTATCAAGGTCCTCAATGGTGGTATGGTATAAAGGAAGTTGATCGTAAGAGATGCCTCGTGATTGCCATTTGAGCTCCTCAATTATATTGGCGTCGGCTTTAACAGTTGATCGGCCAAGTCGTATGAAAGTTCCTTCTGCAAGACCCAACGATTTTTGGTAATAAGGCTTGTTTGTTCCTGAAGAAACTTCAATAATTAAAAGAACTTTATCGTTAATTCTTTGTTGGTAAATGAGTGGAAGGATAGGCGGTGTGCATGCTTTATAAATGGCATGATCGAGCCATTCCATAGCTTGATGAGCGGTATCTTCGGAGATTCCTTCAATAAACCCATCATTTTTGACGCCGATTACAAGCTTCCCGCCTTTTGCATTACAAAATCCGATGATCGTTTTAATGATTTTTGCGTTAGCTGGAATGATAGATTTAAACTCTAGCTTTGAGGATTCTTGACCTGGATATTTCATATAAGCTCCTATTGACCCAATAATAGCATCTTGGGTCGATTGGGTCAATTAATATAAGCTTAATCGACCCAATCGACCCAAAAACTATAGCTTGGGTCGATTAGTCTTAAAACAGTTCTAAAATTATCTAACTTACTTATAATGAAATAGATAAAAAATAAGATAAATAAAGTATAGCCCCTTTATTAAAGGGACCGAAGAACTGCAAGGTTTTTAAAGAGAGACTCTAAAAAATTAGAATCCAAAGGGAAGAGGGCTTGATTCTTTGGATAGCTGTTGATAGCCATCTTCACAAGCAGCTTTAATTAAATCTTGTAATCCTTCAGGATCATTGGGGTCTAAACACTCTGGTTTAATTTTTATTTCTAGCAGCTCTTTTTCTCCATTTAGCACAACGGTAACGAGGTCAGCTGAGCTTTTACCTGTTACTTTTTTGTTTTGTAATTCATTGCGCATTGTTTCGAGTTGCTGCTCCATGAGCTTTGCTTGTTTTTTTGCTTTTGAATAACCACTGCCCATATAAATTATGACTCCTTTTTAATTACAGCTTCTAATTCTACAGCAGCAAACCGCAATAAGGTATCATATCGACTTTGATGTGTAGAAGGAGATGCGGGGGTAGATTTTGGCTCTTGAATAGGGGAAGGTAAGGGTTTTATATTCTCTATTGGTTTAATTACCGGGTCTAGCGGCTCGGGAGAAGGAATAGCTGGTATAGATAACTTAGACTCTAATTGGATAAGGCGTTGTACAAGTGCAGAAGAATGAATACGGTATTTAGAGCGAATGATATATAATAAGATGGTTTCAACTAAGATTTGTTTTACAGAGATTTTACTAATCATTTGCTGCCAATGAATCAGATAATCTAAAATATCTAAACATTGTTCTAAAGTATAGTAAGCAGTAGATATTTTGTAATTATTATGTTGATTTCCAAATAAACAAATAGGAAAACGATCTAGCTTATATTGGATTAAATTGCGGTAATGTTGGGTGAGTTGATTGATGAAATAATAGAGGTCTTTACCGCTTGAAAAGAGGTCATGAGATAGCTCAAAAGCAACTTTAAGATCGTATTCTTCTACGGCCTTATCTAACTTAAAAAAGAGGGATTTATCAATCAAAGCAAAAGTAGAAACGGCATTTTTTACAGTAATGCAAGAGTTATCAAAACAGATGAGTTGATCAAGTAAAGATTCTGCATCGCGTAGAGATCCATCAGATAGCTCAGAAATCAGAAAAAGAGCTTCTTCTTCGCAGGAAATTTCTAGTTTTTCTAAAATTTGGTTTAGCTTTTTGACAATTAATTGAGGAGAGATACGATTAAGATCAAACCTCTGGCAGCGACTAATAATAGTTGGTAAAACTTTATGTGGCTCTGTGGTAGCAAAGATGAATTTAACAGTAGGAGGGGGTTCTTCAAGAGGTTTAAGAAGGGCATTAAAAGCCTCTTTTGTCAGCATATGTACTTCATCAATAATATATATTTTATATTTACCATGAGTTGGTGCATAACCAATTGTCTCGTTAATTTGACGGATATCATCAATGCCTCTATGGGAGGCTCCATCAATTTCCAACACATCCAAGGAGCAATTGTTTAAGATATCTAAGCAAGAACTACACTGATTACAAGGCTCAGATTCTGTATTGAGGTTTTGGCAGTTCAACGCTTTTGCTAAAATCCGTAAAAGAGAGGTCTTTCCTGTACCCCGTAATCCACAAAAAAGATATGCGTGGGCCAATCTTGAATGATAGAGAGCATTTTTTAAGGTGGTGACAATTGCATCTTGCCCAAGTACATCAGCAAAAAGCTGTGGTCGATATTTTCTATAAGAAATATTCACTAAGCCCTCTAGCTATAATAACACTTTTATTATCATACAAAAAAAGCATTTAGAAGACAAAGAGATCGTTAAAGAATTGAGGGAATATGTGAAAATAATTTTTACCTCTAGAAAAGATAGTTATTAATTGCTAAGAATCTGTTATAATGGAAAAGATAAGTTCAAAGGGAGTTTTCAACGCTTAAACCCCTTATGCAAGAAGCAGAAATTGAAGAAAACCCATTAGATTCACGTGGATGGCGAAAGTGGTTTAAAGGCCATGACTTTGCCAAACGTTTTGTCCTGTTTTTACTCTTGCTCATTTCTTTGACTTTTTTCATTAATAATCGAGAAGTTTTAATTGATTTACCTGAAGTTGGTAGTCTAGCTCCCCGCTATATAAGCGCCCAAATCGCTTTTGATTTTCCAGATCTTGAAGCCACAAGAATGCTAAAGCAAGAGGCTGTAAGAGATATTGGTTCCTTCTATCGCATAGATGAAAATCAAATCCGCAGCTATCGTAAAGAACTAGAACTTTCTTTAATTCAAAATCCAAATTGGCGTTCTAAATTAAGTAAAAGCACTTTTGAAAATCTTTATACCGTTTTAGATCGGCTAGAGGAGATTTTAATTCAGGCACATTTTACCGACCAGCGTACCTTAAATAAAATGCATGGGCTTGATATCCCTACTAAAGGGATTTCTGTTTTTTCTCTAGCTAAAGAAAATATAGAAGAAAAGCAACTTCTGCCTGAGCGGTTTTGGCAGAAACTACAGGAGAGGCTAAAGGAGATCGGCCATTTAAATTCAGAAGCAATTGATTTTATTCTTGCACAATTTTCTAAACAGTTTTGGCTTTTTCAAGAAGATCTTTCTTTAGAGCGTAGTATCAAACATAGTATTCAAGATCGAGTTGTTCCGCGCTATACCCACATTGAGCCGGGGAGTCAAATTATTAAGGTAGGTGAAAGAGTTTCTCAGCGCCACCTAACAATGTTAAAGTCTATGAAGCATGCATTAGCAGAATCTCGAGATCTATGGGCTTTTAAGACGTTATTAAGCAGCTTTTTGATAGCACTTTCTTTATTGATTTCAGTCATTGCATTCTTAAATATTTTCTATCACGATGTTTTACAATCAGTTCGTAAATTAGCTCTTTTGGTGTTAATTTTTATTATGACTTTAATTTTTTCTTCTTTAGTGGAGCATTTACTGCTATCTGAAGAAAATCATTTAATTGAAGTTGCTCGTATTCCCATTTTAGTCCCTTTTGCCTCTATATTAATATGTATTTTGTTCGAAACCCAACTAGCCTTGATCGTTTCCTTATTTCTTTTATTTTTATTTTCAGCTGTTCTAGCGGTAAATTATGTCCCTTTTATTTTAATCAATTTCATTGCGGTACTTACCACTGTCTTATTTACGCATAACTTACATAAGAGAAAACAGATATTTTCTATTTTTGGCAAAGTTTGGTTATCCATTCTTTTGCCTATACTTGGTTTGAATTTAGCTAAACATGCCTTATGGGGGTTTAATTTAATTTCAGATGTAATGAGCTGTTTTGTATTTTTATGTGCAATTGCTATTCTTACTGTTGCTCTATTACCTATTTTAGAAAGCTTATTCCATGTAACAACAGACATGAGTTTAATGGAGTATATGGACCCTAATCATGAATTATTACATCGCTTGAGTTTAGAAGCACCAGGGACATATCAGCACTGTTTAGTTGTAGGGCATTTAGCAGAAGCTGGAGCTAGATCTATTGGTGCTAATGGGCTTTTTTGCAGGGTGGCTACTCTATATCATGATATTGGTAAATTGTTTAACCCTCATTATTTTACAGAAAATCAATTTGGAGGGTTTAATATCCATCAACTACTCACTCCTATGGAATCAACGCAGGTAATTATTGCTCATGTTCCAGAAGGGGAGGCGCTAGCTCGTAAACACCATCTTCCTCAAGGATTTATCGATATTATTCGAGAGCATCACGGGACAACAATGGTTTACTATTTTTATTGTAAGCAAATGGAACAAATGGGTAGTGATGCCAATAAAGTGAATGAAAAGCTTTTTCGTTACCCAGGTCCTAAACCGCGTAGCAGAGAATCAGCAATCATAATGATTGCTGATACGATAGAAGCGGCTTCTCGCTCTATGGAAGAGCTTACAGAAGAATCCATTACCGATATGATTGATAAATTGATAGATGAAAAAGCTGAGGATGGGCAATTTAATGAAGCTCAATTAACATTTGAAGAATTAGGAAAGGTAAAAAAAGCAATCATTAAGTCTTTAATTGTTACACGTCATCTACGTATTAAATATCCCTCTAGAATCAAAACCTAGTCTCTTAAAAACAGATGTAAATCTATTTCAAAAGTTGTCCAAAATCGATTACTTTATCGAAATAATCATCGTCTAACACGCTTTCTTCTACTCCATTCACATGAATTAGAACAGGTCTAATGGAAAAACGTCTAGGAACTTTTAAACGCTTTATTTTCTCTTCCATATCCTTAATAATCTTTGGTCCTATTGGATTTTTATAAAATTTTACCTCACATACGTATAAATTATTAAAACGTGTTTGAATCATATAATCAATTTGGCATCCAGATTGCCTTATGGTCCGATTCTGAAAAAAAGGGCCATCCATTACAATTTCTTCAGGAGGAATTTCTATCATATTCCAAAGAATTTTGCGATTATGAGAGATAAGGTTTTCGAATTGTAGCCCCATAACAGTGTCCAAGGCTGGAAGGTTAGTTAACATTGCATGCGTAAATATACCCTTATCGATCTTTGAATGATTCGGAGCGATATATTTCAGATAAAATCTCAAATAATTATCACTCAAACGATAACGGCTCAATTTACTTTCTTTTCCACTTTTTAAATGCCATGCGAAATCTCTTTGTACAAAACCAGCTTTTACGAGTTCATCAAGATGCTTAGTATATGTTCCTCCTTGGTTTTTCTTTAAATCTTTGCAAATTTGCACAAGATCCTTGGGACCATTAGCTAAGCAACTAACGATTTCCTTGTGACTTGCAGTGCTTCTAGAAAAAAGGTCTGAAAATATTTCCTCAAATTCTCGTACGAGCAGACCTCCTCTTGTAAAACATAAATCTCGGATATTTTGTTCTGCAGGAAGATCTGGTCTAATTTGCTCAAGATAGAGCGGGACTCCTCCAGTAATAGAAAGCAGTTTGAATTTCTCATAAGAAGAGATCTTCTTTTCCTTGGGATGCCAGAATGCATTACAAGCGTTTAATGGAAGTTCTTCAAGAACCAAGTCAATAGTAATTCTACCGACAAATCCTGTGTTGCTTAAAATATTTTCTTCAATCCAAGAAGAGATGGAGCCACATAAAATCAGAATGAGATGAGGATTTTTACTAAAGTACATATCCCAGACATTTTTTAATTTTCCTAAAAACTCAGAATCTTTACTACCCATCCAGGAGATTTCATCGAAAACAATTAAAACATGGCCTTTTTGAGTGTGCTTGGAAAGATGCCAAAAAATATTTCCCCAATCATCTGGATGAATGCCAGGCAATTCTAATCTTGAAAGCTGGCGAACAAATTCATCGCGTTGTAATTGAGCTGTCGTTTTACGGCTTGGTGGAGTGCCGGTAAAAAAAAAGCTTTTTATCTCTTTGCCAAACTCAGCAAGAAGTCTACTTTTTCCAATTCTTCGACGACCTCGTACTACAATGAGACTAGCGCTATTTTTTTTTAAAAGTCCTTTAAGCCTAGCCATTTCAGCATCACGACCAATAAATTTGGCTTGTTTCATTTGGCCTCCTTTTAAACCTAAATTATATAGAGATCTTCTTGTAAAAATCAATCTGCAAATCGACATTTGTCTATTTATGGATTTTTTTTAGAGTTAAAAAATCCATCAGCAAACCTGCAAATGTCGATTTACAGACAGCAGAGGAAAGCATTTTGCTCTGTTTTTTTTAAATTAAGGGTCAGATTTTCTATTTACTAATTAACAATTTTTTTATATTTTGGAGGTAAAAATTATCTTAAGATAAGGAAGGGATCTTGTTAGCAAAAAAGAGGAGAGTTTATAGAGGAGAAATAAGGTGTTTGAATAAATCTCAAATGGAAGAAATAAAAAAACGTGCATCCCAAGGCGAATGCAAGGTCTCGATAGCGAAATCATTTCACCTTTCGAGGCAAGCAATCTACATATACCTGGCTAGAGACCTTAAGGAGCAGAAGCAGAAAAAATCATATATAAATACATAAACGCCGAGAAATATGATGCATAAAAAAGAGTCCCTGGGCCAATCGCTCCGCTTTTGTATCTAAAAAAATGAAGGATTGGCATTAACATTAAGTTATAGAAAGCCATATAAGGAATGCCTTGAGGAATGTTGGTAACTAGAGGCATACTTGATAGACACCAAAGCAGCCAAATAGCTATTCCTCCTTTAAGAGGATAATTTTTCCATTTTTGCCAAAGATAGCCCCTCCAGCAAATCTCCCCACCTAAAAATGGAATAAAAATTAGAGGAACAAATAGAATATAGTAAATAAAAAAATAAAAAATTGCATCTTTAACTCCCACAAAGTTCATTATTTCTATATTTTTAAACCACAAACGAACTAAGAACAATAAAGCACTAACAACAGCACCTCCGAACAAAGCCCATGCAAAATAACGATCTACTTTTGTAAAAAATAAAATCTTTATCTTTTCAACACGAGATCTCCAAATTCCAATAGCAGCTAGAACTAATGGAATAATCGAGGATAACCATATAATACGACCTTCGATCTCAGTGATTTTAAGAGCAAAGGAAAGAGGTACCATCAAAAGTAATAAAAAAAAATACAGAGCTGTTATTTTTTACCTTCCCATTGCAAGACAAGCCATATATCCCAAATCACATCCTATAAGACAAGCTGAAACTCCGTAAGCTGAATTTGTGTTAGGGTCTACTCCTCCTAACGCCATGCACGTTCTTACACATAGTGTCCTCCTGTCTTCACAAGGGCCGGCAGAAGCCAAAGATAAATTGGAAAGAGCGCATAAAGCAATAGCTGTAATGGCTAGTCCAGAAGCATTTCTCAATATCTGTCTGGGAGATGCAATCACTGGAAAGCATGAGGTTATTGATGATATAGATGGCATAGATGATAAAATAGACATAAATAATCCTCCTTTTTGGCTAATATTATTTAAAATATTTTAATTTTTCTGCAATATTTATTTTTTAGTTATAGAAAAAAATTTTTCTAGTTTAAAGATCCCAAAAAAACTGCTAGGTAACGAATGAAATATTTTGCTCCATTTTTTAAACTAAGGAACCTGATTTTCTATTTACTAATTAACAATTTTTATATATTTTAAGATAAAGGAAGGATCTATTAAAAAATATCTAGTGCTATTAGGTAGAGCATTTTATTCTGCCATTTTTATTTTGGCTTCTTTTGGGCATTTCACTGCTAAAACTATAAACTTTGCTGCGAGTCAAGGTGTATTATTCGCGAATATACTTGTGCCTTTTTCAGGATTATTAGCTCTTATAGGAGGATTAAGCATCCTTTTAGGTTATAAAGCGCGTTATGGAGCTTGGCTACTAGTGATCTTTTTAGTTCCTGTTACTTATATGATGCATAAATTTTGGACGATTTCAAACTCTATGATGCATGACATGCAGCAAGCGATGTTTATGAAAAATACCGCTCTATTAGGTGCTGCTTTATTAATTGCGCATTTTGGATCAGGGCCTTTGAGTTTAAGGAAGTAAGGTTTAGGAACTTTTTCTATATCTTTTACTTAGAGATCTTTGTAGGAAAGGTAGTAGAAAGCTCTTAGGAATAAAATGGCTCAAGAAAATCATTAAACGATACCTTAGGTCGATGATTTGGACTCTTTTTCCTTGTCTTATTTGTTTAAGGATCAAGCGTACTGCTTTTTTACAAGACAGGGTAAGATGATCTGATTTTTGAGGAAAGTTTTGAGAGGCTTTTTTACGAAAATCCGTTGCTATTTGCCCAGGGCAGACAGTAAGTACACGAATATGATAAGCAGATAGCTCTATGTCTAGGGCTTCTGAAAAGTGATAGACAAATGCCTTACTAGCTGCGTATACAGAAAAATTAGGATAGGAAAAAAAAGCAGCAGCGGATGAAATATTTAAGATCAATCCTGGCTTTTTAGCTTTTTTTAGCGCTGAAGCTGCTTCTATAGAACACTCCATAACGGCCTGTATATTTACTTGGATCATTTCCTGCGATAGTTTTAAGGATTGTTCTACAACAGAGCCATATAAACCAAACCCTGCATTATTAATCACAAGATCAGGACAGAGTTCTTGAATCAGTGTGCCAAGAGAAGTTCTTTGATTTGGTTGACTCAAATCCACTTGCATAATTCGAATGGGTGCTTGTATTTCTTTAGCCAGAAGCTGTAGTTTTTGGATGTTTCTACCGACTGCAATTAAAGAGATGTTTTTTTGAGCTAATGCATGGCATAAAGCTTTTCCTAACCCAGATGTGGCCCCAGTGACTAGAGCTAAATCATAATTCATACGATAAATTGCTTAAAGCTGGTTAGTAAAGTATTTAAATGGGTTTGGCATTGATCAATTCCTTGTTCTAATGAAGAATAAGAGTCTATATGAGTAGATAGATATATTTTTATTTTAGGCTCTGTTCCTGAGGGGCGTATAATTAAGCGGCTCTGATCTTTTAATCCAAACACTAATACATTAGAATAGGGCAGCTCTAGAGATTCTTCTTTCTTAGGCTCTAAGATAAAACGTATTCTTTTTTGATAGTCCTCTATGTAGAGGACATCTATTCCAGCAATTGCCTTAAGTGGATTTTGTCTTAAGTGCTGCATCATTTTCTCAATCTTTTCCATTCCCTCCTTACCGGGCGCAAAATCCATAGAAAATTGCTTTTCTTGAAAAAGACCATATGTTTGATAAATCTTTTCTAAACGATCTTGAAGGGTTTGGTTCTGTCTTTTTGCATATAGTGCAATTTCTGCAATTAAACAAGACATGACAATAGCGTCTTTGTCCCTTGCGTGAGTACCGATTAAATAGCCATATGATTCCTCAGCTCCAAATAGGAAATGATAGTCTTCTTGAGATTGTTCCCATTTATGAATCAGTTCACCAATATATTTAAAACCAGTAAGAACTTCTTTATAGGCAATTTTATATCGTTTTGCAATGCTTTTTAAGAGCTGCGTTGAAACAATGGTTGTAACAATCGCTGCTCTAGCTGGCATTTTATGCTCTAAGCTCAATACTTCGGACAGGTAGTCTGCACAAATAGCTGCTACTTGGTTACCATCAAGTAAGATAGGTTTATTATGGTGTAAAACCGCAATGCCTATCCGATCTGCATCGGGATCTGTTGCAATTAAGAGATCAGATTTAGTGTCTAGCATATATTTTAGACCTATTGTAAATGTTTCTTTATACTCAGGATTTGGAAAAGCAACAGTGGGGAAAGATCCGTCGGGTTGACACTGCTCTTTGACTAAATAGATTTGATCAAATCCCCACTGGGTTAAAGCTTGAGGCACGATGGTACTACCAGTACCGTGCAGGCTTGTGTAGGTAATCTTCAGATCTTTACCTGCTTGATGGTCTTGCTCGGGAAAAATCTGTAGAGGAGCTATTGCTTGTAAATAGGGTTGGTCTAAAGAATTTCCAATTTGTTGGATAATTGGATTAGAAAGGTTGCTTAAATGAATTTGTGAAGGTTGGGTTATTTTTTCTACTTCTTGCATGATGCCTATATCATGTGGAGATACAACTTGACCGCCATCGCTCCAATAAACTTTATACCCGTTGTATTGAGCGGGATTGTGAGAGGCGGTAATCATAATAGCAGCGTCTGCTTGCATAAAACGACAAGCAAATGAGATATAGGGAGTTGGTCTTAGCTCATTGATTAAAAAGACTTGAATTTGATTAGCAGCAAGTACTTTTGCGGCTTCTTCTGCAAATTCTTTAGAATGATGTCGGCTATCAAACCCAATGACAACTTTTCCTGTTTTTTTTTGTTGATTTAGGTAATTTGCTAGACCTTGGGTAGCTCTTTGAATGGTATAGATATTTAGACGGTTGGTTCCTACCCCCATTAGTCCTCGCATACCTCCTGTTCCAAAAGAAAGATCGCAGAAAAAAGCATCGATGAGCTCTTGCGGTTTTTGCATGAGCAAACGTACTTGATTTTGCGTGTCAGGATCAAAAGGGCTATTTAGCCAAGCCTCAGCACGTTTTTGAATATCTGCCGGAATTGCCATATATCACCGCTTTTTTAAGAGTCTAATTGTTTTTCTATTTCTCCAAAAGAGATCAAAGGTGCATCAGCATGATTTATTCCTTCACAGCGTATGGCCTCTTCTTCCCAATCTTTTTTTGTTTTTAGATTTTCTGGCCACCAAGGGAATTTGCGGCATTGTTTAGGCCGAGTTGAATAAATCTGGCAGTTCTTATCTTTTAAAAATACGCAATCATAACTACGGTAATCTTCTAAAAGCGATAGTCTTCCTGCCACTTTACGGGTGTATTTTTTTATGCACTCTTCAAAACCTATCTGTAAAAATTGTGCAATCTCTTTTACTTCGCTATCACTTACCCATACATATCCAGGAGATCCTGTGCAACATTTACCACACCCTGTACAACTAAAACGCAGACCTTCTTTATACCATTTTTCAGACATTGTTAACCTTAAAATAAGAGCGGGAAACAGGTTTCCAGTTGTGATTAATTATTTTAAAACTCTCAACCCAAAATTCCTTTTCATGCAATTCAATCAAATTCCAAGAACCGGTTTTTTTTTCTATAATAGATCCACTATCTAGGATGATAGGTAAACCGCTTTGTCTAAGATCTGCAATACAATGACGATGGGTATGCCCATGTAGATATAAATGAACCTGAGGAAATTCCTTAATGAGATCACATAAAGCCTCTGAGCGCTTAAGACCTTTTTCAGGAGCTTCATTACAAATTAGAGGAAAATGATTCAAAATCAACACATTATGATCTTCCGCCATTTGTTTTAAAGCTTGCTTTAGTCTCTCTTCTAGTCCTACTGAAAAAAAGCCATAACACGCAAGAGGAGGCGTAGCTATAGCGGTATCTAGAACAATAGCAGACCATTTGTTTCCTATCTCAACTACTGTTAAACCATCATCTTTTAAATTACATGTAGATTCAGAAAAACAAGATGGAAAAAAATGGTAATAGGTTTTACAAGCAAAAGCGGTTTTTGTATATTGATCATGATTACCCGGAAGAAGTACTACTAAAAGACCTTGTTCCTCTAGTCTTTGAATAAAAGCCTGTGCCATTAAAAATTCTTTTTCATCAGAGGTAGTGGTTAGATCTCCTGTAATCAGTACCTTAGAAACGCCTAGCTGTTTAAAAAGCAAAGGAAGTGCTTGTATGTTTTCAAAACAAAACTGGGAGCGTCTACGTAGATAAAAATTGGCATTCCCTATCCATCTCTTAGAAAAAAATTGATTGATTTTCCAAGAGGGTTTTGCAAAATGTAGATCTGAAATATGAGCGCAGCGAATCATTTATAACCTGAAGTATTTTAGTCATTAGATTAACAGATCTTTAGAATTCTTCTCTATAAAACTAAAAATACAAAATGAGCAAAATGTTTCTGCATAGTAATTTATCCGATGTTCTTTTATTCAAAAGACCAGTAGAAATACATTTCGAGTTATACAAACAGAATTTCAGAACTTAAATTCAATTTTTTAAGATTTATTAGGTTGTATAAGTGTTTCCCTAAAGCAGTCCCAGTTGTAAAATCCAATTTGTCAAATTTTTCTTTTAATTCGGTGGCTTCATCTCTCCAAAAGTCCGTTACCAGACCCTGTGTTTTTACAGATATATTACATTGTTCACTAAACTTTAGTGAATCCATGAATTGATTCTTTTTCTCTTGTAAAGACTTTTTTGAGGAAAATAGATAATCGACTAAACATAATTTTGCCAAAGAGGGGTTTTTAATACCAATAGCATCTAAACCATTCAGATCTTTTTCAAAATCTTTTACTTTTGTATCAAAGCCTGGTTCTAGACTTTTTATAAGCTCCTGTATGGATGCTTCTTGTTCGTCGATGGTTGTGGTTGAATCTGTGAATACGTTCATCCCATATAAGAAGGCAATTAAAGCTATAGGTTCTATATCGCCAGAATCCATATTACAAACTTGGTAGCCTGCAATTGTTCCGTATTCTGTAAATTCATTGATAAGTGTATCCTTTTCTTCTTCTGATAGATTCTGATTATTAACCCAATTCATAAACCATGAATTAATGTCACTTGGATTAAAAGATTGCCCGAGCGCAATTTGATTGCGTAACCAGGGGGTAATTTTTTGTAGTTGTGTTATAAAATAAGTATTTGAACTATCTTTTGTATTAAGTTTAAACAGATATTTCATAGATATATAAAGAAAGGGACTGCTCATCAAGTCTACACTTGAGGCCTCAGCAACAAGATCTTTAGCAAAAGGTTTGATACCAAAATGAGGACCATAAAATTTCTCATATCTTTGATAAGTGTGCATATCTGTTAAGTCAATAAAATTTCTTAGAGAGCTAATAAGAGGACGCACCTTTGTTTTTTCTAGTGTAAGAAAACCTTCTTCAATGCCTGCTTGTAGAAAAAAATGAAAGTTTTCACTAAGTAAAGCTTCTAAACTGAAATTAAATCTTAATTCTAATGCATCTATTAAAAGTTGATCAGCTTCGGAGAGCTTTAAGAATCCTGAAATTAGGTTTCGTTGCTGAGCGACTTCGCATTGTCCTTCATTTCCAAAAAGAAGTTCTTTAATACCTGAAAGCTGTTTATCTGGGCTGCTATTAAGCTGTTGTAACAGTAAACAGGATTGTTGTAATAGGGCATTCCAAATAGGATCAGACCGCTGTTTTGTAAAGGAAATTAATTTATCTAAATAAGTTATTGCTTCAAGCTTTGCTTCTTCAAATGTTTGTATTTTGGGTTGTTTTGGGAGGGCATTCATCCTAGAGATAAGATTTGTTTGTAAGTTTTCAGGCAGATCTTTCAGAATGTCTAAAATAGATTGCTTAGCATCCATATTTTCATCCATTTGAGGAAAGGAAATGTTAGGGATTCTTTCTCGATTAACTGTTAAAAATGTTTGATTTTGTTCAGTATTAAATTCCTCCCATTTCTCTAAAGTTAACTGATTTGATGAAGAGCCTTCTGTATTTATCCGAGATTTTTGAATGATATAAGTTGGTTTAGTAAGTGATGCATGAGCCATAAGAGTAAAGCTAAACAAAGTATAACCAATAGTTAGGTAACTTCCGCCTATAACAACACCTACCAGTCCTGCAATAGGGTTAGCATATAGTTTAAAAACGGAATCTACTTTATTAAGCAAAGGAAGATGAGATTTAGCAAAACCACTGCTGATTATTTGATTAAATATAAGTGTAGACAGAGCAGAATATCCTGTAGAAAGATGACCAAAGTGCACTAGAGCAATAGATCCAATAATGAACGTAACGTAAGCGGCTTTTTCCACACAACTTTCTAAATAAGTCAGGCTTTTTGCAAGTAAGGGATAGTTTTTTTGAGCTTGACCTTTCAAATAACCTAAAGCAATAGGTGTGAGACGAATAGCCCATTTTATAGGCTTTGATTGTAACTGGTCTACAACTCGAATATAAGTTAATTTCTCTAAAACTATCTTGGTGAACGTCAGAGAATTATCGACTACTGCATACCTGTCTAATGTTTCATGAAATAGATGAATTTTCCCTGCTTTATATTCGGATAATGTCGCCCAATTTGATATTAAAGCCGAGCTTATTCCAAATCCTATAGAAAAGTCTTTGATATTTTGAATAGTCATTTATAATCCATGTTTAGAAGGAAAATATTATAAAAAGACTATATTTTAAATTCAACCATATCAAATAAGTGTTATTAATTTAAAAAAATTAATATAAAGAGAAGTTTCTAAAAGATCTTAAAAGATAAAAGACTTAAATATTATTTTTTTCTAGGCCCATTGCGATTTAAAATCTTTTGTTGGGCAAGATTTTGTTTGATGGTTGTTTTTATCCAACGAGCACCTTCAATATGAGTGTGTGCTGGCTGGGCATCGGTTGTCGTAATGCCAATTCCTGGTGTCGTGCGTTTAGAATTCTTGGTATTATGTCTGGCCTTCTTGATTTTCATGTGTCTTGTAAAAGAATCCATTAACTCTTTTCTTTTTTGCATAATTTTTTTAGGAGTTCTTACAGGAGCGGCTTCTTGAATGACAGGGATTTTTTGAGCAGAGCGTATTTCTTTTCTTTGTTTTTTACGATTTTTTAAGGAGAGTTGATCTTTCATGTATTAGCCTTGAATTCATCTATTGCTCTTAAATGCTTACTCTATTTTTTCATTTATTTATTTTCAATTTATAATCAATTTTTTTATATAAAACTAACCTAGGTCTTAAGAAACCTAGGCTAGGTAAATCTTTTTATTCCTTTTCAGGAGCATAACCAATTAAAACTTCTGAGAAAAGAATAAGGGTGGCTGTTGATACAGCGCATTGTAGAGCAGATCTTAAAACCTTCAGTGGGTCAACAATACCGTTTTTTAAAAGATCCTCCATTTTTCCTGTTACAGCATTTAGTCCAAATTGTGATTCTTTGTTTAGAATCTCATTAAAAATAATAGCGCTATCAAGTCCACTATTAACAATGATTTGTTTAAGGGGAGCTTCACAGGCTTGGATCAAAATCTGCGCTCCGATGTTTTCCTCATCGCTTAAAGTTATGTGTACATTGCGACTAGCTCTTAAAAGGCCAATTCCAGCTCCAACAACAATCCCTTCATCAATCGCAGCTCTTGTAGAATTGAGACTGTCTTTAAATATTTGTTGTTTTTGTTTGACTTCTGTCTCAATAGCACCTCCTACACGAATGATCGCAGCGCCGCTTGTTAACTTAGCTTTACGCTCTTCTAATTTTTCCTTGTTATAAGAAGTAGCTTCTGCAATTTCTAACTCAATCTGCTTGACACGTACTTTTATCTCTTCATTTCTGTTTTCGTCTGTGATGATCATTGTTTTATCTTTGCTCACAATCACTTTTTCTGCAGAACCTAGGTGCTCAAAAGTTGCGTCTTTTAAAGACAAACCGGTTTCTTTTGAAATAAACTTAGCGCCTGTTAATACAGCAATATCTTTGAGCATTTCTTGACGGTTATCCCCAAAGCTAGGTGCCTTTACTGCACTAACTTTAAGTATGCCTTTTAGCTTATTAATCACTAGTGTGGAAAGAGCATCTGCTTCAACATCTTCTGCGATAATCAATAATTCAGAAGAAGTGGTGACAATGGATTGTAAAATAGGAAGCAATTCTTGAGCGGATGAGATTTTTTTATCTGTGACTAAAATTCGAGGGTTATGCAGCTCTGCACATAAAGAGGAACTAATATAACCGCGGTTAAATTGCATCCCTTTAGCTATTTCAACCGTTGTGTGAATTCCTTTGCTCTCTTCTATAGTAATAACACCGTTTTTTCCTACTTTTTCAATAGCTTCAGCAATAAAAATTCCCGTGTTCTCATCTCCTGAAGCAGAGGCTGTTGCTATATTTTGTATTTCTTTTTGTGTTTGAATGATAATGGCATTTGTCTTCAAATCATGTAAAATGGCATCAAGTGCTTTTTCTATTCCTCGTTTTAAATGAACAGGGCTTGATCCTGATGTGATTTTTTTAGCAGCATTTTTTGCAATTGCGCGTAGTAAAATCAAACAGGTGGTTATTCCATCCCCACAGAGTTCTTTCATTTTTGCAGCGCTCTCTTTAGCTAAAGCAATACCCATATTTGTGTATTGATCTTTTAACTCAATTTCCTTAACTACATTATTTCCATGATTGGTAATACTAGGAGCTCCCCAAGAGGATTCTATGGCTACATTGCTTCCCTTAGGCCCTAATGTATTACAAATAGCATCTACGAGCTGATCTATTCCTTCGAGCAATTTATTTCTTGCTTCTTCTGCAAAAATAAGTTCCTTAAGCGTTGACATAATTATCTCCTAGTTAAAGTGATTGTCATACAGAGTGGCATAATAATGATTATTTCTGATAGGAGAAGTATAAGAAGAGAAAGCTTATTTCGCAATGAGTTGTCTGTTAAAAGCTAAGGTCTTCTTTGTAAATTTCTCTTTTAGGAATTTGGTGCAATTTGGCTACTATTTTAATGGCTTCAGAGCGACTGAGGTTTAGTTCTTGCTGCAGTATGTTAATATGCGAAATGACATTACCTGTTAAACGGCATTCTTGTGGGTTTCCTGAAATTAATAAGACGATTTCTCCGCGAGGGGTATGTGTTTGAAAATGATTGAGTAAAATACTAGCTTCTCCAAATAAACTCTCTTCATGCAACTTAGTCGCTTCTCTTACAATGCAAAGAAATCTTGTATTATCTAATTTTTGTAAATGAAATAAGGTTTTTTGTATTTGGTGAGGAGTCTCATAGAAGATACTAGTTCCTCTATATTCTAATGCTGTCTTGAGGATGAGAGATCTTTCTTTTTCTTTTTTAGGAACAAATCCTAGGAATTGAAAAACAGTAGATGAAAAGCCAGATAACAAAAGTGCAACAATTACAGCACAAGCCCCTGGGATCGTTGTCATGGGAATTTTTTTTTGATGGCACTCAGAGATAAGTTGCAGGCCAGGATCTGAGATTGCAGGAGTTCCCGCATCGGAAATGAGTGCTATATTTTTCCCATTTTCTAAATCTTCTAAAATAGCTCTTAAACGCATTCTTTCATTAAAACGATGGAAACTTTTCAGAGGTTTTTTGATCGAGTAATGATTTAAGAGAATTTGACTATGGCGGGTGTCTTCACATAAAATATAGTCACATTCTTTAAGTACATCAAGTGCGCGAAAGGAAAAATCTTTTAAATTGCCAATAGGAGTGGAAACTACATATAACATGGTTTTTTAATAAGAATGAAAGGTGGTACCCAGATTCGAACTGGGGAATAAGAGCTTTGCAGGCTCCCGCCTTAAGCCACTTGGCTATACCACCTTGGAATTGCCAAAAATTATGCTGTATTACGTATAAAAGGGTCAATCGAAATTTTATCATAAGACAGTATAGGGCAAGTTTTTTTAATGATTAAAATCTTCATTTAGTTACTCTTTCATACAAATGTATACTTGTAAAGAAATTGCAGCTTATTTAGGCATATGTTCCTCCAATATGGCTCCCATAGGGGGCTTTCGTCAAGATAGCAGGTTAATTCAACCGAGCGATCTGTTTTTTGCCCTACCTGGAGATAGGGTGGACGGGCATGCTTTTTTGGGAGAAGTAGCAAAAAAAGGTGCAGTAGCAGCTGTTATATCCAAGCAATATAGAGGACTTAGCTATGGTTTATCTCTATTGGCTGTAGAAGATGTGATGGACGCACTACATCTTTTGGCACAGGTTTTATTTTCAAAGAGAAATACGCGTGTTATTGCAGTTACTGGGTCTGTGGGGAAAACAACTATTAAAGAGTTTATTGCAACGCTTTTATCAGCACAATTTAGAGTTGCAAAAACCCCTGGCAATGCCAATTCTCGAATAGGGGTACCTCTGGCTTTATTAAATGCAGATAGGGAAGCTGATATCTTTGTCGTAGAAATGGGGATGAGTCAAAAAGGGCAAATTGCTAAACTTACATCTATTGCTCCTCCAGAGATCGCTGTAATTACCAATATAGGTTTAGCCCATAGCGCTTATTTTCCAGAAGGGTTGGAATCCATTGCGCAAGCAAAGGCTGAAATTTTATCATCTAACAAAACGCGTCTTGCCATATTAGGACCTAATGTAGGAAATTTTTTCGCTATTAAAAACAGCTTAGTTCCAAAAAAAAATTATGGTCTATCAGAAGGGTTAGATCTCTATTTACAAGCTCATGGGGAAAAGTTTTATTTGATGGGAAAAGCTGGGGGCTCTTCTTTTTTCCCCCTGCCTTTTCAAGCTGAGCATTTATGGGAAAATTTTTGTGGTGCTGCTTTAATTGCTAGAGAATTTGGCGTTTGCTGGGAAAAGATCATTGAACAAACTAAGCAGCTTAAAACCATTTCTCATCGATTCACTATCATAGAAAAAGAGGGGATTGTATTTGTTGACGACTCTTATAATGCCAGCTTGTCTTCCATGAGAGCGGCTTTTAAGTCTTTGCCAAAACCTAAGGGAAAGACCATTGCTGTAATAGGAGACATGAAAGAACTTGGGCGATTTACAGCAATATGCCACTTAGAAGTTGCTAAATACGCTTTAGAGGTAGCCGATATATTACTTTGTTTGGGAGAAGATTGCGCTTTAATGGTAGAATTATTTATTAAGAATAAGCGCAAAGCTTACCTTTATCATGGTTTTCAAGATCTATATAAAGCTGTACATGCTTTTGCAGAGCAAGGAGATGTTGTTTTGATTAAAGGCGCGAATTCTCATCAATTATGGCGCATTTTGGATTAGGATTGCGATGTTTTCCTCTTCTAGCTTAAGATAACATTTCTTAAAGAACAACTAAGAGTGCATCCGTGATTCTTCTAATTTATCAATATTTAAGTAGTTTAGGAATTCCATTACATTCGGTTTTCACCTATTCATCTACTCGGATGATGCTAGCAGCATTGACTTCTTTACTATGCGCTATTTGGATAGGTCCTTACTGTATCAGAAGGCTCTATGCTCTAAAAACAGGACAGTCGATTCGTGTAGAGGATTGTCCTCTTTTAGCAGAGCTTCATCAGAAAAAAAAAGATACTCCGACCATGGGAGGTATTTTCCTTCTATTTTCAGCGCTGATTTCTCTTGTTTTGTGGATGGACTGGAAAAGTAGCTTTACCCTTATGCTATGCTTACTTACTCTTTGTTTAGCAGTTATAGGTGGAGTCGATGATTATTTAAAAATGAAGTTAAAAAATTCCAAAGGGATGAAGGCACGTACCAAATTTCTCATGCAACTACTTATTACCTTGGGAATTTGTAGCTATTTATACATTCCTCAACTTACACAAGAAAGCCTTTTGCATCCACCTGTTGCTAAAGAATGGGTAAAAAAAAGCAAAATAGAAGGAGAATGGAAAATATTAAATACACAGCAATATATGGGCTATTATTTTGTTCCTTTTATCAAAAAGCCTCTATTTAAGCTAACTGGCTTAAGCTTATTGCTGGGAATTTTCTTAAGTGTATTTGTGATCACTGGCTCTTCTAATGCGGTGAACTTAACAGATGGATTAGATGGCTTAGCTTCAGGATGTCTGGTTATGGTAGCAGTTGTACTAGGAATCATTGCTTTTTTATCAAATAATAAGGAAATGGCCCGTTACTTAAATATTTTATATATTGAACAAAGTGGAGAAATAGCCGTCTATTTATTCGCTGTTATTGGCGCAACTCTTGGCTTTTTATGGTATAATGGATTTCCAGCTCAGGTGTTTATGGGGGATATCGGCTCATTATCTTTAGGAGGGATCATTGGCTTTTGTGCTGTTTTATTACGAAGAGAGCTTCTTTTAGCCTTAGTTGGGGGAGTATTTGTTGCAGAAACCCTCTCTGTGATTTTACAAGTAGGAAGCTACAAATTACGTAATCGCAAGCGTATTTTTCTATGTACACCGCTTCATCACCATTTTGAATATAAAGGCTGGCCTGAGACAAAAGTAGTTATTCGCTTTTGGATTATTGGTTTGATTTTAGCCTTATTAGGATTGGCTTCCCTAAAATTTCAGTAAGAGTGCTTTACAAGAGCTCTCTTACGATATGTAAATAGTTTTCAAAAGCAAGGGTTACATGTCGATGCAAACTTCTGCTCATGTTATGCAAGGTCAATCCGCCACGGCACAAAATTTGACAACTCTTATTTCTATTAATGGGGCTTGCTGAATCAAGTCATTTAAGTCCATGAGAGGGAGGGAATATCATTTTTGTAATGGTTTTAATCCTCTAAAGCTTTCTTTGTGAGCTCTCTTAATTCTTGTTTGTAATTCTCTTCAATCATGCTATATTCTGGATTCTCTACTGCAGAAGCCTCTTCTCTTTTATCCATTATAACTTGATATTCTTCTGGATAATTAACAGAAAGAGCTTTCTGCCATGTGGTGTGATTAATGAGAGACTTCAAACGCTTCTCTTGGTCTTCTCGTTCATTTAAGATGGCATTTTTAGTTTCTTCTAAATCTCTAGGTGTTAATGCACTGCATGTAAAATAGAGCATATTTTGAACATCGATAGGAATCTCTAGATCTTTTTTAAGCTGAATAGGGTAACCGAGGTAGACTTCAATTTCATCAAACAAATTCAGGTGAGGAATTTTTTCACGAGCAGCGTTCTCTAGCATTTCAATAGTCCAAGGACCTTTAATCAGAAAATCAGCTAATTTCTTCATATCTTTAAGGTCGATTGTAGCAAGTTGATGAGCAATATTCAAATGCAGAATAGAGAGTGTTATTCTATCTCCACAGGTTTCTGATGCACCTTGAATAACCTCATAGAAAGTAGTGCGAAAATCTATGTTGTTATTAGCTTGGTTTAAATAATCTATAATTTTTTTAGCAAAGGCTTTTTGCATCTCTCCATCTGCTTTATAATCAGCAGTATCGGATAGTCGACTTAGCCAAGAGCATAATTCTTGTGTTTCTTGAAGATTTGTAAATTCTGCAGGATGTTCGCCTATAATAACGCCAGTTTAATTTAAGGCGTCTTTAAACTCCTGAGAATCAGTCCTTCTTCTTACCCTGTGTGTTATTTTCTCTCCAGTCAACTACACTTCATACCAAATCAATAGGTAAAGCTTACAAATTTT